>NZ_JPJC01000276.1:14281-29059 GCF_000733135.1 Sphingomonas sp. FUKUSWIS1 | reverse complement strand
CCCCGCCTGCAGGCCGCACTGCACGGCCGACAGGCGGGCGAGCGGCGGCGTTAAAGCCCGGCGTTGCGCCGGACGGCGGCGCCCACCGCCGACCAGTCGACATCTTCCCCCTCCTGCGCGATCGCGGCGCGCAGATGATCGCGCACCACGCCGAGCAGCGGCATCGGCGTACGCAGTCGGCCCGCCGCGGTGTCGACGAGGTTCATGTCCTTCAGCCCCAGCGGTGCGGCAAAGCCCGCGGGTGTAAACCGCTGTTCGACCAGCATCTCGCCGTACGTCTTGTAGACCGGCGCGTTGAACAGCGTACCCGTCAGCACCTCGAGCAGCAGCGCCGGTTCGACCCCGCCCTTTTCCGCCAGCGTCATCGCCTCCGCCATCGCCTCGACCGCCGCCATGATCATGAAATTGCCGCTGAGCTTCACCAGATTGGCGGCGGACGGCATCTCGCCGACACGGAACACGCGCTGGCTGATCGCATCCAGTGCGGGCTCGCACCGGGCGATCAGATCGTCGCGTCCCGCCGCGACGACGAACAGCATCGCCGCCGCCGCCGCGGGCGGACGACCGAAGACGGGGGCCGCGACATAGCCACCGGCCCCGTCCTGATCCGCCGTCAGCCGCTCCGCCAGCGCAACGCTGATCGTGCTGTGCGATACATGGACCGCCGGCGCGCCAAGGATCCCGCCATCGCCGTAGACTACCGCCTCCAGCGCGGCATCGTCCGCCAGCATCGTCATCACCACGTCGCCCTGCGCCGCTTCGGCGGGCGTCGCGGCCCGAGTCGCGCCACGTTCGACCAGCGCATCGGCCTTGTCCGGCGAGCGGTTCCACACCGTCACCTCATGACCCGCCTCAACCAGATTGGTGGCCATCGCATGCCCCATCTGGCCCAGACCGATAAACCCGATTCTCATGATCATAATCCCTTGTCCGACCGCAGCAGGATCACCCGCCGGTCCTGCCCCGCCCAACGCGCGGGCGGCGCGGATGTTCGACGCGCGCACGCCGGCCGATCGGTCCCGGAACGTCCGGGATACTGGACGTTTTTCCACTTGTGCCTATATACCGACTGGTATGAATAGCTTGTGCACGCTCACCGCCCCCAAGGGCCGCCCCCGCGAGTTCGATCTCGAGGAGGCGCTTGCGGCCGCGCTGCGCGTTTTCTGGCGAAACGGGTATGAGGCGGCGTCGATGGCCGAGCTCACGGCCGAGATGAAGATCACCAAGCCGAGCCTCTATGCCGCGTTCGGCAACAAGGAAGCGTTGTTTCACAAGGCGCTCGACCTCTACGAACGCGAAAAGCTCGCTTATATGACGTCCGCGCTCGATGCGCCGACCGCCAAGGCCGTGGCTGAGCGGCTGCTGCGCGGGGCGCTCCAGATGCAGACGAGCACCTGCGATCCCAAGGGGTGCCTGAGCATCATCAGCAGCGTCGCCTGCGGCGTCGAGGCCGAACCGATCAAGGCCGAGGTCGCCAAACGCCGCGAGTCGTCGCAGGCTGCGCTGATCCGCCGGTTCGACGAGGCCAAGGCTGCGGGCGAGTTCCCCGACGGTCTCGAGTCGCCCGCTCTTGCGCGCTATCTGTTCGCGGTCATGCAGGGGCTGGCGATCCAGGGCGGATCGGGCGCCACCTGTGGTGAGCTCAATCAGCTTGTCGACACCTGCATGATGGTCTGGCCGACGCGTTAGCCGCCGGGGCACGCACGCCTCCGTCGCGCGTTACCCTGCCCCCGTCACGGTTACTGCCGGTCAGGATTTCCGTCTGAGGCGATCTGCATCAGCACAGGTCCTTCGGCCGCAGTATCAGCCGGCGCTGGCCTGTCGATCGCCGACTTCGACGCCGCCCTGACGACAGCCGAGCGAAGTGCCTCGACGCCATAGGGCTTCGGCAGCAGGATCGCCTGCGGATCCCACGGCACGAGCGCGACCTCGCTGTCGCCGGTTGCGAACACGACCCCGATGCCCGGCCGACGCATGCGGACCGCTTCGGCAAGCTCAGGGCCCGACAGCCCCGGCAGGTTGACGTCGCTGACCAGCACATCGACCGGGCGGGCCTGCAGCGTCGTGAGCGCCGCTTCGGCGCTGGCCGCCTCGATCACAGCCATGCCCAGATCGCGCAGCATCTCGGCCGCGCCCGCACGGACCGCCGCATCGTCCTCGACGAGCAGGACGCGGATCGGGACGTCTCCGTCCGACCGCGGCGCATCTTCGTGACCCTCCGCCGCGCGCCGCCGCGCGCGCTGGCCGGCGAGAACCTGTTCAAACTTCCGCGCGAGCGCCTCGCGCGTATAGGGCTTGGACAACAGCTCGACGCCGACGTCGAGCCGGCCGCCATGGACGATCGAATTCTCCGTATAGCCCGACGTGAACAGCACTGCGAGATCGGGGATCCGCTCGCGCGCGCGGCGGGCGAGTTCGGGGCTCTTCAGCGTCCCCGGCATCACCACGTCGGTAAAGAGCATGTCGATCGGCACACCGCTTTCGATGACGTTCAGCGCACTGCCCGCGTCGACCGCTTTCAGCACGCCATAGCCAAAGTCGCCGAGCATCTCGACGACGGTCGCACGGACCTCGTCATCATCCTCGACCACCAGCACGGTCTCGGTCCCGCCGATGATCGGCCCACCGCTGGTCGCGACCTCGACGTCTTCGGGGCCCATCGCGCGCGGCAAATAGAGCTTGATCGTCGTGCCTTCGCCGACCTCGCTGTAGATCTTCACATGGCCGCCCGATTGCTTGACGAAGCCATAGACCATCGACAGCCCGAGCCCGGATCCCTTGCCCTCGCTCTTGGTCGAGAAGAACGGCTCGAACACCTTGTCGATGATGTCGGGCGCCATGCCGCTGCCCGTGTCGGTGACCGCCAGCATGACATATTGCCCCGCCGCGACCTCCAGATGGCCGCGTGCATAGGCGTCGTCGAGGCTCGCATTGCCGAGCTCGATCGTCAGCTTGCCGCGCCCCTCCATCGCGTCGCGCGCATTGATCGCGAGGTTGAGCAACGCGTTCTCGATCTGCGTCGGGTCGATGAACGTGTTCCACAGCCCACCACCGACGACCGTCTCCACTTCGATCGCCTCGCCGATCGCACGCCGCAGCATGTCGTCCATCCCGCGTACGAACCGCGTGACGTTGACCACCTTGGGTTCGAGCGCCTGACGTCGGCCGAAGGCGAGCAACTGCGCCGCAAGCTTGGCGCCGCGTTCGATCCCCGCCATCGCGTTGCTGACCCGCCGCTCGGCACGCGCATTCCCGGCAATGTCCTTGCCGAGCAACTGCAGATTGCCCGAGACGACCTGGAGCAAATTGTTGAAGTCGTGCGCGACACCGCCGGTCAGCTTGCCGATCGTCTCCATCTTCTGCGCCTGGGCGAGCCCCGCTTCGGCAAGCCGACGCTCCTCGATCTCGCGGATGACGCGCGCTTCGAGCGTCTCGTTGAGGACGCGCAGCTGACGCTCGGCGCGTTCACGGTGGCTGATCTGTCGTTCGAGCTGCAGCGTGCGATTGACGCGCTCCTCGACGTCGAAGACCAGCACGTAGAAGCCGTTGATCGCCCCATCGGGCTCGATCCGCGGGATGTAACGCAGCTCGGACGCGCGGTCGCCGCCGTCGCGGTGCGGCAGCCGCGCATCGGCGGTCACCGTCTCGCCGGCCAGAGCCCGGTCCATCATCGGCTGGCGTACGGCAAAGGCGGGCTGACCGATGACGTCGCGGACATGCCGTCCGACGACCTGCGCGGGTGTCAGCCCGACCCATTCCTCGTAAAAGCTGTTGGCGAACCGATAGATATAATCACGATCGATATAGGAAATCAGCACGGGCAGCGCGTCGGTGACGATCCGCAGCTCCGATTCGCTCCGCGCCAGCTGCCGTTCCGCTGCCACCCGCTCGCTATTGTCGATCACGGTGCCCAGCACGCCGCCGACGCTGCCGTCGAAATCATGCACCGGGGTGTAGAAGAGGTCGAGCGTCACCGCGTGCGCCGCGCCGTCATGATGGAGCGTCATCGGCTGGTCGCGAAACAGCATGACCTCGCCGCGCATCACCTCGCCCAGCACGTGGCGGTTGAAGTCCGCCTGCTCGGGCCAGACGTCGACGGCGCGCGCACCGATCGCGGCCGGATGCTTGCCGCCCGCGATCCTGGCATAGCCGTCATTATACAGCATAAGGCCGTCGGCGCCCCACATCAGCACCTTGGCGACGGGCGAGTTGACCACCGTATTGACGGTCGAGCGAAGCTGCGGGGACCAGGTGTCGATCGCGCCGAGCGGCGTCGCGCTCCAGTCGTGCGCTCGTATCGCTGCGCCACACGCCCCGCCGGCGATCGGCCAGGCCACCGGGGTGGCGGCGCCGGATCGCCCCAGCCGGTCGCGCAGCAGCGTCAGGGTCTCAGCGGCAACCGCATCGGCGCTGGTGCCGGTGCCGGCAATTACCTGGGCATCGATGAAGCGGTCGAGTTCGGACGCGAGCACCGGGTTGCGGGTCTGTCGGGTAACCATGCCACCGGGGTAGCTCTCCGACCGCGCCTGTCAATCACGCTTGGCATCGGCACCGGACTTGGCAGACGGAGCGAGCCGCGCGCACGACCGACGTGCACGCGGCGCAACGCCCCTCAGTCGAGGGGCTTGGTCACCGGCCGCCACATCACGAAGGCGAGCGCCACGAGTGGCAACACCGCCATACAGCCCACGATCATCAGCATCAGATTGCTTGCAGTCATCCAGCCTCTCCTTCGTATTTTTACGAAGGCTGACGGGTATTGCCGTGCTTTGCAAGCGGCTTGGCCCAATGGCCCGTCCACCAGCGTGGAGTACGCCCGCGGCGTCAGATGCCTTCGGGTGTCACCACGCGCCCGGTCGCCTCGAGCGCGCCGACCAGATCGGCGATGCAGCGATCGACCAGCGCGGCATCCGCACTGCGCACGACGAAATTCGCGCCCGTCCGGCCGTCGCGGAAAAACGGGTAGCTGCCGACCGCGACGCCGTCATGCGCCTTCTCGGCATCGCGCAGCAGGTCGGCGACTTCGCTCTCCGCCACCCAGCAGCCGATCGTCTTCGACACGACCGGGCGTCCGCCCTCGAGCGTGCCGGTGAGCGCGTCGAGCATGCCGGCGGTGATGTGCGGCACGCCCGCCATGATGAAGATGTTTCCGATCCGGATCCCCGGCGCGCCCGATACCTTGTTGTCGATCAGGTCCGCACCGACCGGCACGCGCGCCATCCGCGCACGCGCTTCGGTGAGCCCGCCGCGGGTCGCATAATAGGCCTCCAGCACCGCCATCGCGCGCGGATGATGCTCGACCGCGACACCCAGCGCCTCGGCGATCGAGTCGACGGTGATGTCGTCATGCGTCGGGCCGATCCCGCCCGTGGTGAACAGATAGTCGTTGCGTGCGCGCAGGGTGTTCACCGCCTCGACGATCGCCTCGGTCCGGTCGGCGACGACGCGCACCTCGGCCAGCCGGATGCCCTGCACATTGAGCCAGGCCGCGATCTGCGCGACGTTCTTGTCCTGCGTGCGGCCCGACAGGATCTCGTCGCCGATGATCGTCAGTGCGGCCGTCCAGATGCGTTCCTGTGTCATGGCCCTTCGCATAGCCTCGCAAAAGTTGCGCCGCCACGCTATATCGCTCGCCATGACCGAATATGTAACCGTCACGTCCGACGCGCCGGACGCGCGCACCGGCGCCATCAAGCTCCACGGCCCCGCTGCCTTTGAAGGCATGATGAAGGCCGGGCGGCTCGCCGCCGAAACGCTCGACATGATCGTGCCGCACATGGTGCCGGGCGTGACCACTGCCGAGATCGATCGGCTGATCTACGACTTCGTCACGGCCGCCGGCGCGGTGCCGGCGACGCTCGGCTATCGCGGCTATACGCATAGCGTCTGCATCTCGATCAACCATGTCGTCTGCCACGGCATCCCGAGTGAGAAGGCGCTGAAATCGGGCGATATCGTCAATGTCGACGTCACGCCGCTGCTCGACGGCTGGCACGGCGACACGAGCCGGATGTACCTGATCGGCGACGTGCCGATCAAGGCGCGGCGCCTCGTCGAGGTGACCTATGAATGCCTGATGCTCGGCATCGAGCAGGCGAAGCCCGGCAACCGCATGGGCGACGTCGCGCATGCGATCCAGCGCCATGCGGAAAAGCACCGCTACGGCGTGGTCCGCGATTTCTGCGGGCACGGCGTCGGCCGGCTGTTCCACGATGCGCCCGAGGTCGTCCATGTCGGCAAGCCCGGCACCGGCCCCGAACTGCGTCCCGGCATGATCTTCACGATCGAACCGATGATCAACATCGGCCGCCCCGACGTTAAACTACTCGACGACGGCTGGACCGCGGTGACACGCGACCGTTCGCTGTCGGCGCAGTTCGAGCACTCGATCGGCATCACCGAGACCGGCTGCGACATCTTCACGCTCAGCCCCAAAGGTTACACGCAGCCGCCCTACGGGTGATACGCACGGGAGGGGGGCGCGATCGCCCCCCGTCATCCTGACAAAAGTCAGGACCCAGAGCCGCAAGGCGCGTACCTCGTTACCCTAGATCCTGACGTCCGTCAGGATGACGACGCAAAGTGGGATGACGACTACAGGTCGCGGCAGAGGATCGCAGCCTTCCGCAACTCCACCTCGGCGCTTTCACCGGCGGCCGCATCGCCCTTCGCTTCGCCACCCTTGGTCTGCACCGTCAGCTCGACCGGCCCCTCGATCCGGCACAGGATACCCTTGGGCGACTGGCTGCAGGCCTTCGTCGCCTTGTCATAGGCCGCCTGGGTCTGCTCGCCCGACGGCCGGACCATGAACGACACCATCGACGACCCGCCGAACAGATGCGATCCGAGACCCATCGTATTGACGCGCCATTCGGTGGCCCGCGCGGGCTTTGATCCGGCCTGTTTCATGTTGAGTTTGGGAGCAAGCCGCTCGCAGAAACTCGCCGGTGCCTGCGCGGGCAGTTGCGTCGCCGTGCTCCCCAGCGCCGCAATCGCCAGTATCGACGCGATCTTCATTTACACCCCCCGAATGACGACCGCCCTGCCATATACCGGGCGGTATCGACGGGAAGTCTGACGCCGTTTCATGACATGGCAATTGCACGTCGCCAGTCGCTCGCGCTTCGAGCAGGATCGACGCTGGCAAGTCGCCCCCCACCCCGCTAAAGCCCGCCCCATGACCGAGATCACACCGCAGATCGTCGCCGACCACGGCCTGTCCCCCGAAGAATATGAGCGCGTGCTCCACGCGATCGGCCGCGAGCCCAATCTCGTCGAGCTTGGCATCTTCTCGGTGATGTGGTCCGAGCATTGCAGCTACAAGTCGAGCAAGATCCACCTGATGAAGCTGCCCACCAAGGGCGAACGCGTCATCTGCGGCCCGGGCGAGAATGCCGGCGTCGTCGATATAGGTGACAACCAGGCGGCGATCTTCAAGATGGAGAGCCACAACCACCCGTCCTACATCGAACCCTATCAGGGCGCGGCCACCGGCGTCGGCGGCATCCTGCGCGACGTCTTCACGATGGGCGCGCGGCCGATCGCCAACATGAACGCGCTGCGCTTCGGCCGGCCCGATCACCCCAAGATGCGGCACCTGATCTCGGGCGTGGTCCACGGCATCGGCGGCTATGGCAATTGCGTCGGCGTGCCGACGGTCGGCGGCGAGGTGAATTTCCACAGCGCGTATGACGGCAACATCCTGGTCAACGCGATGACCGTCGGGATCGCCGATCAGGACAAGATCTTCTATTCGGCCGCCAGCGGCATCGGCAATCCGATCGTCTATGTCGGCTCCAAGACCGGTCGCGACGGCATCCACGGCGCGACGATGGCGAGCGCGGACTTCGGCGAGGATTCGGACGCCAAGCGCCCGACAGTCCAAGTCGGCGATCCCTTTACCGAAAAGCTGCTGATCGAGGCCTGCCTCGAACTCATGGCGACCGACGTCATCGTCGCGATCCAGGACATGGGCGCCGCCGGCCTCACCTCCTCGTCGGTCGAGATGGCGTCGAAGGGCGGAGTCGGTATCGAACTCGTCATGGACGACGTGCCGCAGCGCGAAACGGGCATGACGCCGTACGAGATGATGCTGAGCGAAAGCCAGGAGCGGATGCTCATGGTTCTGAAGCCCGGCCGCGAGGCCGAGGCCGAGGCGATCTTCAAGAAATGGGAGCTCGATTTCGCGGTCATCGGCCGCGTGACCGACACCGGCCGCATGGTGCTGACGTTCAGGGGCGAGACCGTCTGCGACATTCCGCTCGGGCCGCTTGCCGACGAGGCACCGCTCTACGATCGCCCGCACGTGCCGACGCCCAAGCCCTCACCGCTCGAAAACGTGCCGCACAGCAACGACATCGCCGCCGATCTGGTGACGCTGATGGGCTCGCCCGACATCGCCTCGCGCCGCTGGATCTGGGAGCAGTATGACCACATGGTCGGCGCCGACACCGTCCAGCGCCCCGGTGGCGACGCTGCCGTCGTCCGCGTCCACGGCACGCAGAAGGCGCTGGCGATGACCACCGACTGCACGCCGCGCTATTGCTTTGCCGATCCCGTCGAGGGCGGCAAGCAGGCGGTCGCCGAGGCGTGGCGCAACCTCACCGCGGTCGGCGCGCTGCCGTTGGCAGTCACCAACTGCCTCAACTTCGCCAACCCGCAGCGGCCTGAGATCATGGGCCAGATCGTCGGCTGCCTCGAGGGGATGAGCGACGCGTGCATCGCGCTCGACTTCCCGATCGTCTCGGGCAACGTATCGCTGTACAATGAATCCAAGGCGACCGGCGGCGGCTCGGCGATCCTGCCGACGCCCGCGATCGGCGCAATCGGCCTGCTCGCCGACTGGCAGAAGAATGCGACGATCGCCTTCAAGGGCTCGGGCGACATCATCCTCGCGGTCGGCACGCGGCACGGCCATCTCGGCCAGTCGCTGTGGCTGCGCGAATGCCATGGCCGCGAGGAAGGCCCCCCGCCTGCGGTCGATCTGGCAGCGGAGCGCCGCGTCGGCGACCTCATCCGCAACGCGATCGCCGAGGGCCAGCTGTCGGCGGTCCATGACGTCTCGGACGGCGGCATCGCCGTGACCCTGGCCGAAATGGCGCTCGCAGGCGGCATCGGCGCGATGATCGACCGCAAGCAGCCCTTCGACTGCGCGCGTGCGTTCTTCGCGGAAGACCAGGGCGTCTATATCGTCACCGTCGAGGATCACGCGCTGCTCGACTTCCTCGGCGCCGCGCATGCGGCCGATGTCGAGGCCGAACCGCTCGGCCGCACCGGCGGCAAGCGCCTGATCTTCGAACGCCCCGACCGCGACGACGTGATCGCACTCGACACGCTGCGCGCCGCGCATGAGGGCTTCTTCCCAACGCTGATGGGGGCAGACGCCGCGCTGGCCTGACCCGCCATGCAGCGTTAGTTGCGAATCACACGCAAAAGCGCTTGCGACTGTTTCGCATTATCGCTAATTGGAGCTCTCACGAGGGAGCTTCCATGGTCGTCTGCGTCTGCAATGCCATTCGAGAATCCGACGTCCGCAGCTGCGCGCGGGGCGGGTGCACGACGCCCTGCCAGGCGTTCCGTTCGCTGGGTCGTCAGCCGAAATGCGGTCAGTGCACGTCGGTCGCCCGGGCGATCATCAACGAGGAACGCGCCGCAGCCTGACCTGGCGCGGCGCCACACGGCGCGATCCCGTCGCCCTTGCCGCCACGAACGTAAAACCGCTACATGCCGCTCAGAGGTGACGGAGTTATGGCAATGCGCGGCGATCCCACGGTAATTGATTTCCTGAACGAGGCGCTCAAGAACGAGTTGACCGCGGTCAACCAATATTGGCTCCATTATCGGATGCTCGAGCATTGGGGCGTCTACAAGCTCGCCCAGTATGAGCGCATGGAGTCGATCGACGAGATGAAGCATGCCGACTGGTTGTCGGAGCGCATCCTGTTTCTCGATGGCCTGCCCAATTTCCAGCTGCTCGGCCGCCTGCGCATCGGCGAGACCGTCGAGGAGGTTCTGAAGTCGGACCTCGCGCTTGAGGTCGAGGCGACTATCCAGCTGAAGAGCGCGATCGCCTATTGCGAAGAGGTGAAGGACTATATCAGCCGCGACCTGTTCGCGCGCATCCTCGCCAGCGAGGAAGAGCATGTCGACACGATCGAACGCCAGTTCGAGATGATCGCGCGGATGGGCATCCACAACTACATCCAGCTCAACTCGATCTCCGAGCATGATTCGCCCAAGGCCGGCGCAGCACCCTATCTGAAGGGCTGAACCCGTCTGCCGGTCGTCGTCCGCGGCGACCGGCAACGCGCGCCGGCAGTGTGCTTATTCGGCGCCGAACCCCGATGGGACGGCACGCCGCCCGAACCCGCCCGCGGCGGGACGGCGAGGGACCAGCGGATTGGCCTCGCGCTCGAGCAGCGTCAGGGTCTCGCCGAACAGCGGCCGCAACCGTGCGACATGCTCGAGCGCGGCATCCGGGGTATCGTGAAGCTCGACACAGTCGCGTGCGATCGTTTCGATCGTCTCGGCGAGATCGGCCAGCGGCTCGGCGCCGAACTGGCGCGCCTCGCCCTTAAGGGTGTGGGCTGGAATGATCAGCGCCGCCGCGCTACCGGCGCGCATCGCCGCCTCGATCGCGGCGACCGACTTCACCCCGTCTTCGCGGAAATAGCCGAGGATGCGGATGAACCCGCCGCCAAGCTCGCTGCGGGCCTGTTGAAACGCCGGCCAGTCGACCAGGGTGTTTCCTTCGAATGACACTGACGCCTACTCCCGTTTGGCCGGCCCGCCATGAACGTCGACGGTCAGCCTATCGCTATTCCGTAAAGACATTGTTGCTGTCGGACCCGCGTGTCACGACAAATATTGGCGCGACTGGATCGGAAATGATCGCCATGTCCGCGCCCGCCGCCGCGGCGACCGCCGCCAGCTCGGCAGGCGCACGCGGATCATCGGCGCGGACCTCGATCCGAACACTGGCCGACATCCCGTCCGAGCCTGATCCCTCGCCCGCCTGACGCAGCGTTCTGGCCAGCCGCATCGCGGGCCAGGGGCACCGCATGCCCCGCGCGTCGATCCGGACCACCCCGGACGCCACCGTTTAGTAGCCGCCGCCGCCGCCGCGATTATCGTCGTACGGGTTCTTCGGCGCGCGGAACATCAGCCGGACCGGCACCGCGCCGAAGCCCAGATCCTTGCGCATCGAATTGACCAGATAGCGCTCATAGCTCGCCGGCAGCTGGTCGACGCGCGTGCCGAAGATCACGAAGCTCGGCGGACGCGTCTTGACCTGCGTGACATAGCGCATCTTGATCCGCTTGCCGCCCGGGGCCGGTGGCGGCGTCGCCTCGATCGCGCGTTCGAACCAGCGGTTGAGCTCGCCGGTGCCGACGCGCTTCGACCAGGCGTCGCGCGTGTCGAAACACGCCTGGAGAAGCTGGTCGATGCCCTTTCCGGTCGCGCCTGACACGGTCATCACGGTGACGCCCTTGACCTGGCTGAGGCCGTCCTCGAGCGCGCGCTTGACGCCGTTGAACAGCGACGACGCGCTTTCCGCGATATCCCATTTGTTCAACGCGATGACGAGCGCACGACCCTCCTGCAGCACCTTGTCGGCGATCCGCAGGTCCTGCGCCTCGAGCCCCAGCGTCGCGTCGAGCAGCAGCACGACGACCTCGGCGAAGTCGACCGCGTGCAGCGCGTCCTCGACCGACATCTTCTCGAGCTTGTCCTGGACCTTGGCACGCTTGCGCATGCCCGCCGTATCGATCAGCCGCACCTTGCGCGATTCGCCGCCGGTCGGATGCCAGTCGTAATCCACGCTGATCGAGTCGCGCGTGATGCCGGCCTCGGGACCGGTGATCATCCGGTCTTCGCCGAGGATGCGGTTGACCAGCGTCGACTTGCCCGCGTTTGGACGTCCGACGATCGCGAGCTTCAGCGGCCCCTCATATTCATTGTCGGGCTGTTCCTCCGGAACCTCGTCCTTGCCTTCGAGCAGCGGGAGCAATGCCTCGAACAGGTCGCCCATGCCCTCGCCATGCTCGGCGGACAGTTCGACAGGATCGCCGAAGCCGAGCGCCAGCGACTCGAGCACGCCGTCATTGCCCGCGCGGCCCTCGGCCTTGTTGGCGACGAGCACGACCGGCACGTCGGCGGTGCGCAGCCAGCGGGCGATCTCCTCGTCGAGCGGCACGATGCCTGCGCGTGCGTCGAACAGGAACAATGCGACATCGGCCTGGCCGACCGCAGCCTCGGTCTGCTGACGCATCCGCCCGGGCAGCGTCTGCGCGTCGTGATCCTCGTATCCGGCGGTATCGATGATGCGGAAATCGAGCCCGATCAGCGACGCATCGCCCTCGCGGCGATCGCGCGTGACGCCGGGCCGGTCGTCGACCAGCGCGAGCTTCTTGCCGACGAGGCGGTTGAACAGGGTCGACTTGCCGACATTGGGGCGGCCGACGATTGCGACCACAGGGAGTTTGGACATGCCGTGCCCTTAGCGCGGGAACGCTCCGTCGTCACCTGTTACCCCTCTCCCGCCGGGAGAGGGGTGATGGCTCACCGATAGGCGGTGATCTTGCCCTTCTGGTCGAGCGTGTAGAGCGTCGAGTTTGCGACGATCGGCGGCAGCGTGAAGGTCGTCTTGGTCTCGATCGTGCTGCCGACCGCGCCATCGCCCGGATTGACCGAAACGATCTCACCGCGCGAATTGGTCAGGATCAGGCGACCGCCCGCCAGGATCGGGCCATACCAGGTCACCGGCCCCTTCTTCTTCTTCTCGTTATCGAACCGCTGCAGCTGCGCGATCCAGCGTGCCTTGCCGTTCGACCGCGACAGGCAGACCAGCCGCGCATCGTCGGTGACCACGAACAGCCATTCGCCCGCGATCCAGGGGGTCGAGATGCCCGCAAAATTCTGTTCCCAAAGACGCTGGCCGGTCGAAAGTTCGAGTGCGACCATGCGCCCGCCCTGCCCGACCGCATAGACACGGCCGCCATCGATGACCGGGGCGGCGTCGATATCCGACAGGCTCGACACCGATGTGGTGATCGACGTGCGCGACAAGGCGTCCTGCCACAGGATACGGCCATTCTCGTAGCGATAGGCGCTGAGCTCGCCGCTCGAGAAGCCCGAGACGACGGTGCCCTGGCTGACCGCCGGTGCCGCGACGCCGAACACGCCCTGCGTCTCGAGCGTGCCCGACTGGACCCACTGGACCTTGCCGTCACCCTGGTTGAGCGAGAAGATCTGGTTGTCCTGCGTCAGGACATAGACCGCACCGTTCGACACGGTCGGCGAGCCGCGCAGCGGGCCGCCGGGCTTGGCCCGCCACAGGATCGCGCCATCCGACGCGTTCATCGCGACCACGTCGCCGACGCCGTCGGTCGCATAGACCTTGCCGTCGTCATAGCTCACGCCACCGCCGAAACGCGCGGACTGGTTGATCTTGCCCTCGGTGATCGGCGTCGTCCACAGGGCTGCGCCGGTGTCCGCCTTGAAGGCATGCGCGACGCCGTGCACGTCCATCACGAACAGCTTGTTCTCGCCAACGACGGGCGGCGCGGCCATGCGTTCGCGGTTGGAGCCACCGTCGATCGACGCCTGCCAAGCCTTGGTTGGCTGCGCGGCGAGCGCAAGCTGGCCCATCGACTTGGCGGGATTGCCGCCCGGCTGTGCCCAGGCGTCGTTGACCGAGGGGGCCGGCAGGAGGACCTGGACATCGGCGATCGTCGCGTCGGTCTCGACCCCGTTTTCGGAGGTCAGGATCGATACCCGGTTTCCGACCGTCGGGGTCTTCTTGACGCCACCCTTGAAAATGCCGCAGCCGCTCAAGGCCATGAGCGCAGCCACCGCGACCGTCACCCGATAAGACTTCGTCATTGCGCGTTGGTATCCTCGTTTGATGCAGCAGCAGCGGCGGTCCCGGCCGTCCCGGTGCTGGCAACGGCGTCGACGCCCAGTACACCGGCCATCTGAACAGCGCGTTGACGAATCGTCTCGGGCACGCCGGGATCGGCCGCGATCTGGCCGAAAAGCGTCCCCGCCTGCTTGGTCTGGTTCATCCGGACATAGGCGACCGCGACCATCTCGCCTGCGCTGCCGAGCCAAGGGTTGCCCGTGACCGCAAGCGGACGCAGCCGCTCGACCACGACCTGCGGCTTGAGCGTGTCATATTCCGCCGACGTCTGCCGAACCAGCGCAAGGTCGCGGAACGGCTTGGCGACCGACGTGTCCGCAGCGATCGCTGCCAGCTTGGCCGCGGCGCCCTTCATATCCTCTTTCTGGAGAAGGATATCCGCTTCCGTGAACCGCGCCAGCGCGCTGTACCCGGCACGGTCGGACGCAGCGAGCTTGGTCAGCGTCGTGTTCGCCTCGGCGACCTTGTCCGCGGCCAGCGCGTCATAAGCGGCCTGGAGCTGCTCGCCCTCGACACCCGCCTGGGTTTCCGTGCGGTGCTGATAATAGAGGAATCCGGCCAGCGCGACGAGTGCTGCGACCACCCCGAGCGCCACCCATTTGCCCCAGGTCGTCCAGAAACCCGCGAGCTGATCGCGGCGCAGTTCTTCGTCGACCTCGCGGAGGAACGCTTCATCGGTTTTCGGCGGCAGGGCCAAGGGTGACTCCGGAGACAAAGGGAGGAAAGGATATCGGGGGATGGTGGAATGGCGCGGACCTTAGCCGCCACGCGTCCGAAACAAAAGCCGGATCAATCCACCGTGCCGGCGCGCGGCGCATAGCTCTGGTCGGGTCCCGGAAAGGCACGACTGCGAACCT
>NZ_JPJC01000276.1:11013-14030 GCF_000733135.1 Sphingomonas sp. FUKUSWIS1 | reverse complement strand
TCGACCACGCCCTCGATCACCAGCGCGAATGCGCCCGCCTCAGCGACCGCCTTGGCATCCGCGACGATCTTCGCCGCCTCCTCGGGCGTACGGCCGCGCGCGCCATAGCCGCCCAGGACGTTGACCGCCTGCGGGGTGAGGCCGACATGCCCCATCACCGGAATCCCGCGCTCGACCAGGAACCGTACGGTCGGCGCCATCGCGGTGCCGCCCTCGAGCTTCACCGCCGCCGCACTGGTCTGCTTCAGCAGCCACGCGGCGCTTTCGAACGCCTTTTCGGGTGATGCCTCATAACTGCCGAACGGCATGTCGATCACGACCACCGCATGATAGCTGCCGCGCACCACCGCCGCGCCGTGCGCCGCCATCATCTCGAGCGTGACCGGCACGGTCGAGGGCAGGCCGTAGATCACCTGCCCCAGGCTGTCGCCGACCAGCAGCATGTCGCAGTGTGGATCGAGCAGCTGCGCATTGCGCACCGTATAGGCGGTGAGCATGACGAGCGGCACCTGCCCCTTTTGCCGGCGGATCGCGGGGATCGTGAGGCGCTTGAGCGGGGCGGGCGTCGGGTTGGCGCGACTCGTCGCGGTGTCGAGCGTGTAGGTCGTGGACATGGGCGCGCGTTCTAGCGAAGCCGATGCCGCTCGCCCAGCCCGTCCCGTCGCGCCCGCCCGACACCGGCGACGGCCGCGGCTCAGCCGACCGTCACGCCCTTCCAGAAGGCATAGCGATCCTTGATCTCGGCCGCGGCGGATTTGGGATCGGGATAGTACCAGACCGCATCGACGTTGCGCTTGCCGTCGACGACCAGCGTCTTGTAGCGCGCGGTACCCTTCCACGGGCAGTTCGACTGCGTCGCGCTGTCTTCGAGCAGCGCCGGATCGACGCTGTCCGCGGGGAAATAGTGATTGCCCTCGACGACGACGGTATCGTCGGACCGGGCGATCTCTTGGCCGTTCCATGTAGCGACAGGCATGCTCGTCTCCTTCAGGCGTTCCCCAGCCCCGCCGCCTCATACCGCTCGGCGCTGAAGCCGACCAGCAGCGTCGCACCGGTATCGAGCACGGGACGCTTGATCATCGACGGCTGTGCCAGCATCAGCGCGACCGCCTTGTCCGCGTCCAGGTCGACGCGGTCAGACTCGGGCAGTTTCCGGAACGTGGTGCCGGCGCGGTTGAGCAACGGCTCCCACCCGACCCGGCCGATCCAGTCGCGCAGCCGTGCGTCCTCGATTCCGGCGGTCTTGTAGTCATGAAACACATAGGCGACGTCATGCGCATCAAGCCACGCACGCGCCTTCTTCATCGTGTCGCAGTTCCTGATCCCGAACAGCGTGATCGTCAAAATCGCTTCCCCATAAAACACCCTGCCACGCACCCCGCGCGCCATCGCCTGTCAGTCCCGATAGCAGATCTGCCTGCCGATCGCGCAATGGCGGCCACGGTGCTGATTTTTGCCAGGGACGGTGGAACCTCGACGCCGCGAAATGGCTGTACGATGTACGGAATGACCAAGACAAGTTGCGGACATAGAAGGCTTTTCGGCGGGTTGCTGTGAAAGACCCGTCGGGTCCGATGACGGCAGGCGATGGGAGCGGGATGATGACGGACAAGGCTGCAGAAGCGCGACAACTGAACCTCCTCACCCTGTTATTCGCGATCCTCGCATTTGTCGGCATTCTCGCGCTGGGGAGTGTCGACGCGAAGACGAAGCAGCAGCGGTACCGGATTGCGAAGACCTATCAGATCTCCGAACGGCAGAAGCTCGAACGCCGGCGCGCCCGTGCCGTGCAGGGGGTCATTGCCTCCACGTCTGCGCAGAGCGCCCCCTGAGGCAGCCTCAGCATATCCGGCCGGTGAAGCCGGTAGCATGAACTGCCCCGCGCGTTTAACGATGGGGGCATGACGCACCCATTCTACGCGATCCACACGCACGGCCTGATCCGGGTTGCCGCAGCGACCCCGCGGGCATCGGTCGGGGATACCGCCGCCAATGCCGCGGCAACGATCGCACTGGCGACGCAGGCGGATGCGCAGCATGTCGACCTCGTCGTCTTTCCCGAACTCAACCTCA
The DNA here is from genome assembly GCF_000733135.1 of Sphingomonas sp. FUKUSWIS1. Lineage (NCBI taxonomy): Bacteria > Pseudomonadati > Pseudomonadota > Alphaproteobacteria > Sphingomonadales > Sphingomonadaceae > Sphingomonas > Sphingomonas sp. FUKUSWIS1. The sequence continues at coordinate 11,957 of NZ_JPJC01000276.1, read as the reverse complement.
CCTCCTACGCACTCGACGACCTGCATCTGCAGACCGCGCAGCAGCGTGCGACGCTGGCGGCGATCGATAGCGTCGTCGCGGCGAGTGCGACGCTGCGGCCGGTGCTGCTGGTCGGCGCGGCGCTGGTGCGCGCGGGGCGGCTGTATAATTGCGCGGTGGCGATCGCGCGCGGTCGCGTGCTCGGGGTCGTGCCCAAGACCTTTTTGCCCAATTACCGCGAATTCTACGAAAAGCGCTGGTTCGCGAGCGGAGCGGGACTGACGGGGCTGTCGATCGAACTCGGCGGCGAGTCCGTGCCGTTCGGCAACGACCTGATCTTTGCGGCGCGCGACCTGCCCGGCTTCGTGGTCCATGCGGAGATCTGCGAGGATTACTGGGCCCCCACCCCGCCATCGACCGCGGGTGCGCTGGCCGGTGCTCTGATCTGCTGCAACCTGTCCGCGTCGAACATCGTCATCGGCAAGGCGCGCGAGCGCGAGATGCTGGCGGCGGCGCAGTCGGCGCGCGCGGTATGCGCCTATGTCTATTCCGCGGCGGGCCCGGGCGAGAGCACGACCGAGGTCGCATGGGACGGCCAGGGGCTGATCCACGAGCTCGGCGAACAGCTTGCCCAATCACGCCGCTTCGCGACCGAGCCGGATCTGGTCGTCGCGGACGTCGATTGCGAGCGGATCGCGCAGGAACGGCTGCGGACCGGCACGTTCAACGACGCGGCGACGTTTGCGGGGCATCCCGAGACGCGCGTCCGGCGGATCGCGTTCGATCACCTGCCCGATCCTGCCGTCGCGGACGTCGGGCTCGAACGCGTCGTCCCCCGCTTCCCGTTCGTCCCCAATGATCCCGCCCGCCGCGACGAGGATTGTTACGAAGCGTTCAACATCCAGGTGGAGGCGCTGGCGAAGCGGCTCGAGGCGGCGCACGCCCGCACGCTGGTGATCGGCGTG
>NZ_JPJC01000276.1:10170-10933 GCF_000733135.1 Sphingomonas sp. FUKUSWIS1 | reverse complement strand
CTCGACGCATGCGCTGATCGTCGCGGCCAAGGCGATGGACCGGCTTGGCCGCCCGCGTGCCGACATCCTCGGCTTCACCATGCCCGGCTTCGCGACGGGCGAGGGCACGAAGGCGAATGCCTGGGCGCTGATGCGCGCGCTGGGCATCACCGCGGAGGAAATCGACATCCGCCCCGCGGCGCGGCGCATGCTCGAGGACATGCGGCATCCCTTTGCCGATGGCGCCCCGGCATATGACATCACCTTCGAGAACGTCCAGGCGGGGTTGCGGACCGATTATCTGTTCCGTCTCGCCAACCAGCGCGGCGGGATCGTGGTCGGCACGGGCGACCTGAGTGAGATGGCGCTGGGCTGGTGCACCTACGGCGTCGGCGACCAGATGAGCCATTATGCGGTCAACGCGGGCGTGCCCAAGACGCTGATACAGTTCCTGATCCGCTGGTGCATCCGGACCGGCCAATATGATGCGGCAACCGATGCGATCCTGTCGACGATCGTCGCGCAGGAAATCTCTCCCGAACTCGTCCCCGCGGGTACGGACGGCGCGCTGCAAAGCACCGAATCGATGATCGGGCCTTATGCGCTGAACGATTTCTTCGCGCACTACGTGATCCGCTATGGCCTCGCGCCGTCGAAGATCGCGTTTCTCGCCTGGCATGCCTGGCGCGATGCGGAGAGCGGGGCATGGCCCGCGGACCTGCCGGCGACTGGGCGCGTCGCCTATGACCTGCCGACGATAACCGCATGGCTCGAAAGGTTTCTT
>NZ_JPJC01000276.1:0-10087 GCF_000733135.1 Sphingomonas sp. FUKUSWIS1 | reverse complement strand
TTTTTCGCGACGAGCCAGTTCAAGCGCTCCGCGCTGCCGAACGGGCCAAAGGTCTCGGCGGGCGGCGCATTGTCGCCGCGCGGCGACTGGCGCGCACCGTCGGATGGAACCGCGCAGGTCTGGATCGACGAATTGCGCTCAGCCGTTCCGCGGGCCGAGCCGGGCGACCTTGCATAAATCGCGTGCCGCGCGCATTATGAAAATCCTATGACAGTGGCTCCACCGGATGGATCGCGCGATCGCCGGATCGAGATCCCATCTAACCTTTGGCTGATTCACCCGGCAGGCCGCGCGCTTTTGCCCCTCGCACTCGCGCGTCGCATCTCGGCGAACACGGTGTCGGTGGCGGGACTGGTCCTGGGGGGCGCTGCTGCGCTGGCCTATACGCATTGGGGCAATCCCGCTTTGGCACTGGTCGGCCTGGCCCTGTCGATCGGGTGGCTGATCGCCGATGGTCTGGACGGCATGGTCGCCCGCGCGACCAAGACCGCGAGCCCGCTCGGGCGGATGCTCGACGGTCTGTGCGATCACGGTGTGTTCGCGCTGATCTACATCTCGCTCGCCCTCACCATCGACACGCCAGAGGCCTGGATGCTCGCGGTTGCGGCCGGTGGCGCGCACGCGGTGCAGTCGAACATGTACGAGGGTGAGCGCTCGCGCTTCCATCGCCGGATCCGCGGTGTCGCACTCGACGCGCCGCCCGTGCCGACCGGCAACGCGCTTGTCCGCTTTTATGACGGGGTGGCCGGCAGCATCGACCGGATCGCGATGCCGTTCGAACGCACGCTCGGTCAGGCCAGCGATCCTGTCGCGCTTGGCCAGAGCTATGCCGCGCGCGCAGTGGCGCCATTGCGCTTCATGGCCTTGCTAACCGCGAATGTCAGAGTATGGGCGATCTTCGTCGCCTGCTTTGCGGGCAACCCGCGCATCTTCTGGTGGTTCGAGATCGTCCCTCTGACGCTCGTCGCCATCGTCGGGCTCGTCTGGCACCGTCGTGTCGAACGGGCTTTCGTCCGTAATACCACACCGCCGCGATCGAAGACCGCGTCGCGCATGCATCTTTCGTAAGGAACAGGGTCAGTAATGAATAGCATTCGGATCGCCGTGGTCGGCATCGGCAACTGCGCGAGCTCGCTCGTCCAGGGTCTCGAGCATTATCGCGAGGGGGCAAACGACCAGGTCGGCCTGATGCATTTCGATATGGGTGGCTACAAGCCAAGCGACATCAAGGTCGTCGCGGCGTGGGACGTCGATCGTCGCAAGGTCGGCAAGGACGTCGCCGAGGCCATCTTCGCCAAGCCCAACTGCACCGCAGTGTTCGCCCCCAATGTCGGCAACACCGGCACCATCGTGAAGATGGGCAAGACGCTCGACGGCGTCGCCGACCACATGTCGGACTTCAAGGACGACCGCACCTTCCTCCTCGCCGACGCCGCAGAGCCGACGCGTGAGCAGGTCATCGCGGATCTGAAGGCGTCGGGCGCCGACGTCCTGATGAACTACCTGCCGGTCGGTTCGCAGGAAGCGACCGAATTCTATGCCGACTGCGCGATCGAAGCGGGCGTGGCGTTCGTCAACAACATCCCCGTCTTCATCGCATCGAACCCCGTCTGGGCGAAGAAGTTCGAAGACGCCGGCGTCGCGATCATCGGCGACGACATCAAGGCACAGCTCGGCGCGACGATCGTCCACCGCGTGCTGACCGACCTGTTCGCCAAGCGCGGCGTGAAGCTGGATCGCACCTACCAGCTCAACACCGGCGGCAACACCGACTTCCTCAACATGTCGAACCATCGCCGTCTCGAGTCGAAGAAGATCTCGAAGACCGAAGCCGTCCAGTCGGTCGCGGCCGAGCGGATGGATGACGACAACGTCCATATCGGCCCGTCGGACTATGTCCCCTGGCAGAACGACAACAAGGTCTGCTTCCTTCGCATGGAAGGCCAGCTGTTCGGCGGCGTGCCGATGAACCTCGAGCTGCGCCTGTCGGTCGAGGATTCGCCCAACTCTGCGGGTGTCGCGATCGACATGATCCGCTGCGCGAAGATCGCCAAGGATCGCGGCATCGCGGGCGTGATCGACCCTGCATCGGCCTATTTCTGCAAGCATCCCCGCACGCAGATGACCGACGATCTCGCGCAGATCGAGGTCGAGCGGTTCATCAAGGCCGCCTGACATGATCGAGACGGCTGTCATCCTCGCCGCCGGGGAGGGCAGCCGTCTACGCGCCTCGGCGCCTTATAAACCCCTCTGCCCGGTCGCTGGCCGCCCCCTCATCGCGCATGCGCTCGAGGGTCTTGCGGAGGCCGGCCTCAAGCGTGCGATCGTCACGCTGAGTTACGGCCGCGATGCGATCGAGGCCTATCTCGCCAGCCGCGCCTGGCCGCTCCATGTCGAAACCGTCCTGGCGGACCACCGCGAGCCCAATGGCGTATCGGTGCTTGCCGCGACAGACGCGTTGGCCGGTAAGGACGCGGTTCTCGCGATGTGCGACCACCTCGTCCTCCCCGCGCTGTATCGCCGCATGGCCACCGCCGGATCGGGCAACGGGCTTAGGCTCGGCATCGACCGCCGGCTCGGCCATCCCTGGGTCGACCCCGAAGACGTCACGTGTGTCGCGACCAACGGGTCGGCGATCGTCGCGATCGGCAAGGGCCTCGAACCGCATGACGCCTATGATACGGGCGTTTTCGCGATCTCGCCGCGCCTCGGCGCCGCACTCGCCACGCTGGCGAGTCCCTCGCTGACCGAAGGCGTCCGCATGCTCGCCACGGAGAACCGTGCCGAGACCGTCGACTGCAGCGACATCGACTGGATCGACGTCGACGACGCAGCCGCCCTTGCACATGCCGAGCGCTGGATGAGCCAGGCCGCCTGAGCAGACCCCGGGCTCGTCAGCCCAGCGGTCGGTCGAGCGACGTGGGAGGCACGCTGAACCAGCTCGGCCCCGCTTCGGTCATGTGGAAGCAATCCTCGATCCGGATGCCATAGCGCCCGGGGATGTAGATGCCGGGCTCGTCGCTGAAACACATGCCCGCCGCGAGTTTCGTCGTCTCGCCCCGTACCAGATTGACCGGTTCGTGCCCGTCCATGCCGATCCCGTGCCCCGTCCGATGCGACAGCCCGGGCAGCTTATAGCCCGGACCATAGCCCAGCGCCTGGTAATGCTCCCGCACCGCATCGTCGACGCTGCCCGCGGTCGCGCCGATCCGCGCGGCGGCAAACGCGATCTGCTGACCGCGTATCGCCTGGTCCCAGGTCTTGCGCTGGTCGGCGGTAGCCGATCCGTGAACCCAGGTGCGCGAGACGTCGGACTGATAGCCCTGCACGGTGCACCCGCAATCCATCAGCACGACCTGCCCGTTCGCGACGCGGTGGATCTCGCGGCTGCCATGCGGATAGGCCGAGGCTTCGCCGATCAGCGCCATCGAGAATTCGGGCGCCCCGCCGAGCTTCCGCGTCGCGGCCGTCATCAGCGCGCCGATCTCGGGACCGGTCATGCCCGTCTCGACCCGCGCATGGGTCCATCGATAGGCGGCGAGCGTGACGTCCGTGGCCGTCTGCATCAAAGCGATCTCGGCAGGCGTCTTGATCATCCGACAGCCGCGCACGACCGGATTGGCCGACACGATCCGTGCCTCCGGTACCAGCCGACGGAGCGCGTCGATGGCGAAGAATCGCATCGTCTCCTCGATCGCGATCGGCCGCGCAATCAACCGGCGATCGCGCAGGAAGCCCGCCACCACCGCGAGCGGGTTTTGGTCCTCCTGCCAGACGCGAACCTCCGCCGGCACCGCGAGTGTCTCGCGCACCGACGGCTCCTCGAAGAACGGCGTGACGATACAGAGCTGCCCCTCGACCGGCAGGATCGCGGCGGTCAGCCGCTCGCTCCGGCTCCAGCGGACACCGGTGAAGTAGAGCATCGACGACCCCGGCTCGATCAGTACCGCGCCGATCCCTGCCGCCTTCATCAGCGCCTGGGCGCGCGAGAGCCGGGCGGCGCGCTCGTCCGCATCGATCGGCTTGGCACCCCCGGTGAGATCGGACAGTGCCGACAGGTCGGGTTCTGCCGCGCGCAGGACCGCGCCGATCGACAGCAGCGGGAGCGCGGCGGCGGCACCGAGGAGCGTGCGCCTGGTGGGTAATTCGGGAGAGATTGCCATGTCGGGACGATAGGGTCCTTGACCCGGGCGCCGCAATCCCCTTCCCTCGTGCGCGAGTTTCGGGAGCGTTTAATGGCCAAGCGGCTAACCTATTATATCCTGTTCGGGCTGGTCGCGGGCATGGCCGTCGGCTGGATCCTCAACGCGTCGATCGACGACGGCAGCGCGCAATCCGCCGCGCAGTTGAAGGACATTGCCGGCTATTTCTCGATCGTCACGTCACTGTTCCTGCGGCTGATCAAGATGATCATCGCGCCCTTGGTCTTCTCGACGCTGGTCGTCGGCATCGCGCATATGGGCGATACCGGCGCGCTCGGCCGCGTCGGCCTGCGCAGCCTCGGCTGGTTCATTTGTGCGAGCCTGTTGTCGCTGACGCTCGGCATGATCCTGGTGAACGTGCTGCAGCCAGGCGTCGGCCTCGCGCTCGCCATCCCGCCGGCGACCGCGTCGAGCGGCGTCGACCGAGCCGCATTCGATCTCGCCAAGTTCATCACCCATATCGTTCCCGACTCGATGATCTCGGCGATGGCGAGCAACGAGATTCTTCAGATCGTCGTCTTCTCTGTGTTCGTCGGCGTCGCGATAACCGCGGTCGGCGAAAAGGCCGCCCCGCTCGTCAAGGCGATCGAGGCGCTCGTCGCGGTGATGCTGCAGATCACGAATTACGTGATGCGGTTCGCGCCGTTCGCGGTGTTCGCCGCGGTGACCGCGACGCTCGCCGAACGGGGCCCGAGCATTCTCGGCGATCTCGGCTATTTCATGCTGACCTTCTATCTCGGGCTGGCGCTGCTCTGGCTGATGCTGATCGGCATCGCCTTCCTGCTCATCGGTCCGCGGACGCGGCTGCTGGTGCGCTATATTCGCGACCCGCTGATCCTCGCCTTCTCGGCCGCGTCATCGGAGGCGGCCTATCCGCGCACGCTCGAGGCGCTCGACCGGTTCGGCGTGCCGCCGCGGATCGCCAGCTTCGTGTTGCCGCTCGGCTATTCGTTCAATCTCGACGGGTCGATGATGTACATGACGTTCGCGTCGCTGTTCATCGCCCAGGCCTACGGCATCGACATGCCGATCGGGCAGCAGATCGCCATGCTGCTCGTCCTGATGGTCACGTCGAAGGGCATTGCCGGCGTGCCACGTGCCTCGCTGGTGGTGATCGCCGGGACGCTGTCGATGTTCAAGATCCCGGAGGCCGGCATCCTGCTCATCCTCGCAGTCGATCACTTCCTCGACATGGGCCGATCGGCGACCAACGTCATCGGCAATGCGGTCGCCGCGACCGTGGTCGCAAAATGGGAGGGCGGGCTCGACGAGCGCGAACCCGCCGACCGCGACCCGCCGCACGCACCGACCGGGCATGGCCCGAAGGTGAATGTCGACAGCTATGAGAAGATCAAGCCCGGCCAGGCCTGAGCGGCACGGGACGTCAGGAGGCGGTCGGCCCGCCCGCCTCTTGGCGTGTGCCCGGGTCAGGCATAGGCATAGGGGCCGCCCTTTTGCAGGCCCGCCTGATAGGCCGGTCGCGCATGAACCTTGCCGAGCCAGGCGATCGTCGCGGGGCGTGATTCGTCGAGCCCCGCACGGCTGCGCGCCGCTTCGAGCGGAAAGCTCATCATGATGTCCGCCGCGGTCATCTGATCGCCGGCAAACCAGGGGCGTTGCGAGAGCTCTGCCTCGACGTAATCGAGATGGACATCGATCATCGGCTGGATGCGCTTCAGCGCGATCTTCCCCATCACCGGAATCTTCGCGAGCACCAGCTTGAGCAGCAGCGGCGGCATCATCGAGCCTTCGGCATAATGCAGCCAGAACCGATAGCGCAGCGCATCCGCGCGCTTGGCGGGGGCCCCGAGCCGACCGTCCGCCTTGTCGACGAGATACTCGACGATCGCGCCGGTTTCCGCCACGACCCGGCCACCTTCGACGTCGCGATCCTCGATCACCGGCGACTTGCCGAGCGGATGGACCGCCTTCAGTTCCGGGGGTGCGAGCATCGTCTTCGGATCGCGCGCATAGCGCTTGATCTCATAGGGCAGCCCAAGTTCCTCGAGCATCCACAGGATCCGCTGCGATCGCGAGTTTTCGAGATGGTGGACGGTGATCATGGCAGGCTCCCTTGGCTGTCGCGCGCCGGGTGCGCCGTCCATATCCAGGCGGCGGCCGGAAATTCGACCGCATCCCCGGTCAGACGATCGACGCACGCGCTGGTCAGACGCGCCAGCGCCCGTTCGCGTTCCGCGCCGTGCGTGTCGCGGATCCGCGACGCCGCGGGGCCGATCCGGCGGAGATAGTCGACCGCGTCCGCCACCGGATCCGCGCCGCCTCCCGCGCGATAGCCGAAGTCGACACGCTGTGGTGTCGTCGCGCGCCACCCGGCCTGCTTCAGCAGCTCCGCGACATAGGCGGGATCGGCAAAGGCAAAGGGCCCCGGCGCGGTCATGGCCCCCGTCGGTCCGGATGCGTCATCCGCACCCGCAACGGTTTCCACCGCCCAGCGATTGGCTGCACGCTCGGCAAAGCACGAGAAGACGAGCGCGGCGCCGGGGGCGGCGGCCTTAGCGAGCAGGGCAAAGGCGGCCACCGGATCGGCGAAAAACATGACCCCATGCCGCGAGACATAGAGGTCGATCGGCGCATGCGTCTCGACGCTCGCCGCGACGTCGGCGCAGCGGAACACGACATTGGTCAGGTGCCCCGCGCGGTGGTTCGCCACTGCGATCAGCGTCGGCGAAAGATCGATGCCGATCACTTGCCCGTCCGGCAGCGCCTGCGCGCTGGCCAGCGACGTGGCGCCGGCGCCGCAACCGATATCGACAACAGTACGAGTCTGCGGGCCTGCCGCCGCAAGGATCGCGGCGTTTAGTACGGGCGCAAGCCCCTCGAAGCTGCGGTCGGTACGGCGCCATTCCGTGGCCCAGGTGTCGCCGACGCGTCCGGTCCAGTCTCGATCACTGGTCATGATTGGCCATATCGCATGGTCGAACTCCCGTCTGTGCGCACAAGATCAGCTCTTGTGGCGCGTTTGACGCAAGTCGTGAAGCATATGCCCGCTAGGGCTCACTGGATTTCCGGACGATCGCCCAACACGCGTCCCGCTGCGGCCCATCAGCTCAACCAGGCGAGACGAGACCCGCCCGAACCATCAGCCCTGGACGCTGCCTCGCCCTGTCACAGGACGCGGAGCCCTTCCCCGCGAGGAAAAGGGCTCCGACTCTCACTCAGGCGTCGTCTTCGGCGTCGGGACCGACCATCATTTCCTCGGCGACCTTGTCGGTGCGCGCGCGGATCTGCTTTTCAAGACGATCGGCGGTCTCGGGATTGTCCTTGAGGAAGGTCTTCGAATTCTCGCGACCCTGACCAAGCCGGACGCTGTCATAGCTGAACCACGCACCCGATTTCTCGACCAGCCCGGCCTTCACGCCGAGATCAAGGATCTCGCCGAGCTTGGACACGCCCTGCCCGTACATGATGTCGAATTCGACCTGCTTGAACGGCGGCGCGACCTTGTTCTTGACGACCTTCACGCGTGTCTGGTTGCCGGTGACCTCGTCGCCCGCCTTGACCGCACCGATGCGGCGAATGTCGAGACGGACCGAGGCGTAGAACTTCAGCGCGTTGCCGCCCGTCGTCGTCTCCGGGTTGCCGTACATGACGCCGATCTTCATGCGGAGCTGGTTGATGAAGATCACCATGCAACGCGACCGGCTGATCGAACCGGTCAGCTTGCGAAGGCTCTGCGACATCAGGCGCGCCTGAAGCCCGACATGGCTGTCGCCCATCTCGCCCTCGATTTCGGCGCGCGGCACGAGTGCTGCGACCGAATCGACGACGAGTACGTCGATCGCGTTCGAGCGGACCAGCGTGTCGACGATCTCGAGTGCCTGCTCGCCGGTGTCCGGCTGCGACACGATCAACTCGTCGATGTTGACGCCGAGCTTCTTGGCATAGACCGGGTCAAGCGCATGCTCGGCGTCGACGAACGCGGCGGTGCCGCCATTCTTCTGCGCTTCGGCAATGACGTGGAGCGCGAGCGTGGTCTTGCCCGAGCTTTCCGGACCGTAGATCTCGATCACGCGGCCACGCGGCAGGCCGCCGACACCGAGCGCGATGTCGAGCCCGAGCGAGCCGGTCGAGATCACCTCGACCTGCATCGTCTCCTTCGAGCCCAGACGCATCGCCGAGCCCTTGCCGAACGCGCGGTCGATCTGCGCGAGTGCGGCATCGAGCGCCTTTTGCCGGTCGTTGGTTGCTGTTGCCATGCCGGTGTCGATCACTTTCAGATTAGCGGCCATCGATAAGCTCCCATCGCTAAAGCAAGCGCGCGTGCCATTCAACGCGTCAAACGCCATGTATTGCTTTTGTTCTCACGGAACAAGTGCGGAACATCCGGGAATGTGAAAAAGGGCGGCCGCCTTTCGGTGACCGCCCTCCCATCATGGGTCCGCTTCGGCGTCTTGGGAGAAACCTTGGGCCGGTCGGCAAACCGTGGCGCCGATCCGGTAGTGGACATCCCGATTTGACGCTTCCGACTGGTGCGATGCAATCGATTTTATAGCGTCCGGAGTCCCAAAGCCGAACAGTTTCGAAGCGGCAGTTGAACTGTGTTCAGCGCAGCGTGCACGCCAGCGTCCACCAGCCTTGCGCAGCGGCATCCGTCGCCGCGGAATCACGGGCCGCGATGCTGTCGAACAGCGCAAAGCAGGTCGCCCCCGATCCCGACATGCGCGCGAGCAGCACGCCCGGCGCTGCGTCGAGGAGCGCGCGCACCCGGGCAATCTCCGGCGCGATCGCGCAGGCCGGCGCCTCGAGGTCGTTCCGCCCGGCAATCGCGCGTTCGAGCAGCGGCCCCTTGCCGAGCGGCCCGCGGTCGATCCCGTCCCACGCGCCAAATACCGCCGCGGTCGACACCGCCACGCGCGGATTGACGCACAGCAACGGCGTTCCCGCCAGCCCGTCGACCTCGACGAGCGTGTCGCCGCGCCCGGTCCCGAACGTCGTCCGGTTGACGAGGCACGCGGGCACGTCCGCACCCAGTCGGGCGGCAATGTCGTGGAGAGCCGGATCCTGCACCGCGACGCCGTGCAACCGCGCCAGCGCGCGCAGCGTCGCCGCGGCATCGGCGGAGCCGCCACCGATCCCCGATGCGATCGGCAGTCGCTTGTCGAGCGTGATCGCGTGGTGCGCGGCGATCCCGAACGTCGCGACGAACGCGTCCGCTGCGGCCGTCACGAGGTTGCCGTCCCATGGCGCGGCGTCGGTGCCCCCCGCCGCCGGACGCAATGCCGCGGCGAACGGCCCGATGATGGCAAAGCTGTCCGCGTCCGCCGTGCGCACCGTGACGACGTCGCCATGCTCGGCAAAGGCAAACAGCGTCTCGAGCTCGTGATAGCCGTCCGCGCGGCGGTGACGCACATGCAGCGCGAGATTGATCTTGGCAGGTGCGGTTTCGGTCGTCGTCGGCATCGGGGTCTCGGGATCAGGGGTCAGCGGCGCGCAGCGATCGGCAGGCCGGTGTCGATCTTCGCGGCGATGCGCGCGCGCTCCTCGGCATCGCCGGTGACGATCGCGGCCTGCCACGCATAGCGCGCCTCGTACCGTCGGCCCATGCTCCAATAGGCATCACCGAGATGATCGCCGATTTCGGCATTGGTCGGCTCCGCCTGCGCGGCACGCTCGAGCAAGGGCAGTGCGCGTCGCGTATCGCCGGCGCGGTGATAGGCCCAGCCGAGCGAGTCGGTGACGGACGGATTGGCGGGATCGAGCCGGCTCGCCCGCTCGAGCAGCCGGATCGAGCCCGCGATGTCGTCGCCATGCTCGACCTGCGCGAATCCCAGATAATTCAGCGCGAGCGGTTGCGTCGGGGCGAGGGCAACCGCCTTGCGGAGCGCGACGCGCGCCTCGGGCCAGCGCCCCGCCTGATCGAGCGC
>NZ_JPJC01000275.1:0-1176 GCF_000733135.1 Sphingomonas sp. FUKUSWIS1 | reverse complement strand
ACGTTGTGAAGCGCAACGCTCGCAGCGTGCCCTCATCCGGCGCTAACGCGCCACCTTCTCCCCCGAGGGGAGAAGGGCTTAGGCTCACCGGATCGGCGAATTCGGATCCAGCCGCATGTCGAGATACTTGTCCACCGACCCCATCAGCTCGGGCATCTCGTGCTCGAAAAAGTGGTTCGCCTTCGGGATCGTGTCGTGATGGATGGTGATGTGCTTCTGCGTGCGCAGCTTGTCGACCAGCTTCTGCGTCGCACCCGGCGTCGCGACCTCGTCGCCCTCGCCCTGGATGATGATGCCGCTCGACGGGCAGGGTGCCAGGAACGTGAAGTCGTACAGATTGGCAGGCGGCGCGATCGAGATGAAGCCGCGGATCTCGGGGCGACGCATCAGCAGCTGCATGCCGATCCACGCACCGAAGCTGACGCCCGCGATCCAGGTCGTCTGCGCCTCGGGATGGAAGCTCTGCACCCAGTCGAGCGCGCTCGCCGCATCGGAGAGCTCGCCGACGCCGTTGTCGAACACGCCCTGGCTCTTGCCGACACCGCGGAAGTTGAACCGCAGCGTCGCAAAGCCGCGCCGCTGGAAGGTCTTGTAGAGCTGCTGCACGATCGCGTTGTTCATCGTGCCGCCCGCCGACGGGTGCGGGTGGAGGATCATCGCAACGGGCGCGCGCGGACGCGGACCCGGCGCAAAACGACCTTCGAGACGGCCTTCGGGACCGGGAAAAATGACTTCTGGCATGGGCACTCGCGAGCTGGGATACGCACTCGGGTGGAGTGCCGGACGATGCGCGCTATATAGGTAATGCACCCCTTTTCGCAATTGGAACCGACCCTGTCCCGTAACGAACCCCGCATCTACCTCGATCACGCCGCCACGACGCCGATGCGTCCGGAGGCCGTCGCGGCGGTGATGGAGGGCATGGCGCGCTGGGCGAACCCGTCCTCGCCGCATGCCGAGGGGCGCGCGGCACGGGCGGCGCTGGAGGATGCGCGGCGCCGGATCGCGCAGGCGCTCGACTGGCCGCACCACGTGATCCTGACCAGCGGCGCGAGCGAATCCGCAAGCCTCGCGCTGCGCGGCCGGCCGGGCATCGGCGTGGCCGCGGTCGAGCATGACGCGGTCCTGCGCGCGGCGGACCGCCCGGTCATGCTCGACGTCGATGCGGGCGGCATC
>NZ_JPJC01000274.1:0-941 GCF_000733135.1 Sphingomonas sp. FUKUSWIS1 | reverse complement strand
GCTCGCCTTCGCCGTGCCTCCCGATTCCATCCGGGCCGATGCTCCGCCGCCGCTGCTCCGCGATGCGGCGGCGGCGGCACCTCCGACCTGGCAAGCCAGCATCGCCGCGCTCGTCGGGCTCGACCCGGACACGCGCTGTTTCGGCAGCCTCGCCTGGGCTCATCTGACTCACCTGAACTATTTGTCGCCAGGCTCGGATCTCGACCTGCTCTGGGAGGTGGCGGACGAGCACGCCGCGACGTCATTCGCCCTTACGCTCATGGTCGTCGACGCGACCGCACCGATGCGGATCGACGGCGAATTGCTGACGCCGCAGGGACGAGCGGTCCAGTGGCGCGAATGGGCGTCGGACGCTCCCGAGCTGCTCGTCAAGGCGCTGCACGCGAACGGCGTGACCCCACGCGCGGAAATGTTCGCATGACCGCGCTCGTCGTTTCAACGCCCGCGGTCGACGCCGACGCGATCGGCCACGCCGCCGCTCTGTGCCTCAGGCGTGAGATCGCGACCTATCCCAAGCCCGGCCTCGTCAGCCCGGTGGATCCGGGTGCGCATGACGACATGGATGCGGCGATGATGAACCGCAGCGCCGACGCACTCGCACCCTATCTCGCCGCGCTGGCCCAGGCGGGGGCTGCGGGGGCAGGGATGGACCGCCTGCGCGCGATCGGAATCGCGGCGGAGGCGGCGATGATGGTCGCGACGGGCGGCGTGAACACGCACCGCGGCGCGATCTTCGGCATGGGCCTGCTCTGCGCCGCTACGGGGTTCCGCGCGCGCTATGGCATCGCCGCGCCGCTCGGGACGATCGTCGCGCAGCACTGGGGCGCGGAGATCCTGCGCGGGCCCGTCACGCTGCACAGCCATGGCACCATGGTCGCGCGCCGCCATGCCGCGGGCGGCGCACGGGCCGAGGCCGCGGCCGGCTTTCCCGCGCTCTACGC
>NZ_JPJC01000273.1:6164-6757 GCF_000733135.1 Sphingomonas sp. FUKUSWIS1 | reverse complement strand
GAGCGTCTTCATGCCGCTGCTCCCGCTTCGCTGTCGGGGCGGACGGTGACGACCTGCATCATGCCCGCGTGCATGTGGTAGAGCATGTGGCAATGGAACGCCCAGTCGCCGACCGCATCGGCGGTGAGGTCGAAGGTCGCGGTGCCACCGGGGGCGACGTTGATCGTGTGCTTGCGCGGCGCATGATCGCCGTGCCCGGTCACCAGCTCGAAGAAATGGCCATGCAGATGGATCGGGTGCGCCATCATCGTGTCGTTGATCAGGGTGACGCGGACGCGTTCGCCCTGGCGGAACGGGATCGGCGCCTTGACCTCGTTCAGCTTCACGCCGTCGAACGCCCACATATAGCGTTCCATGTTGCCGGTCAGGTGGATCTGCAGCTGCCGCGTCGGCGCGCGCAGGTCGGGATTGCGGTCGAGCGCGACGAGATCGCGGTACACCAGCACGGTGTGACCGGTGTCGTTCAGGCCCTGCGGCGGCTCGCCGGTGCGATCCATCGGCATCGGCGCGACGGTCTGCACGGTCGGCGTTCTGGGCAGGCCCGGCGCGTTGGCAAAGTCGCGCATGCTGTGGCTCATGGCCGGCATCGGTGC
>NZ_JPJC01000273.1:0-6090 GCF_000733135.1 Sphingomonas sp. FUKUSWIS1 | reverse complement strand
GCGGGAGCCTGCGCGGGCTTGTCCATGCCCGGCATTGCGCCGTGGTTCATCCCCGCCATGCCGCCCATCGCGCCATGATCCATCGCGGCCATGTCGCCCATGCCCATGTCCTTCATCGTCGCGAGCGGGCGTCTGCGCAGCGCAGGAACCGCAGCGACCATCCCGACGCGCGGCGCGAGCGTGGCGCGCGCCATGCCGGACCGGTCCCAGGCCTCGGCGACGAGCGTGTGGGCGACGGGCGCGGCGGGTTCGACGATCACGTCATAGGTTTCGGCGACCGCGATCTGGAACTCGTCGACCGCGACGGGGCGCACGTTCTGGCCATCGGCCTGCACGACCGTCATCTTCAGTCCCGGAATACGGACGTTGAAATTGGTCATCGCCGAGGCGTTGATGATGCGTAGGCGGACGCGCTCGCCGGGCGTGAACAGCGCGGTCCAGTTGTCCGCGGGGCCATGCCCGTTGACGAGATAGGTATAGGTCGCGCCCGTCACGTCGGACACGTCGGTCGGGTCCATCCGCATCCCGCCCCACATCCGCCGTTCGCCCGCCGGCTGGTCCCGGCCCGCGAGCAGGCCGCCGAGCGTCTGCTTCTGATAGTTGAAATAGCCGCCTTGGAGCTTCAGCCTGCGGAAGATGGCGTGCGGGTGAAGCGGGCTGTGATCCGACAGGACGATCACATGTTCGCGGTCCGACATGATCGGATCGGGACCTTCGGGGTCGATCACGATCGGGCCGTAATGCCCCATCTGCTCCTGCAGCCCCGAATGGCTGTGATACCAATAGGTCCCCGCCTGCACGACGGGGAAGTCGTAGGTGAAGGTGGTTCGCGCCGGGATGCCGGGAAAGCTGATCCCGGGCACACCGTCCATCTGGAACGGCACGAGCAGTCCGTGCCAGTGGATCGACGTCTCCTCGTCGAGGCTGTTGGTCACCGACAGCCGGACCTGCTGCCCCTGTTTCAGCCGGATCAGCGGCGCAGGGCTGGTGCCGTTGATGCCGATCGCGTGGCTGCGCGTGCCGTCGATCGTCCGCGTCACATGCGCAACGGTCAGCGCGATATCGGTGCCGGACAGCACCGACAGCGGTGTCGCGATCCCGGCGGACACGGGCTGGGCCCAGGCGGGCAACCCGGGCAGCGCGAGCGCGCCGCCGCCAAGCGTGGCGTCGCGGAGGAATTGGCGGCGGGTCGGTCGGGTCATGCGGATCCTCGGGCCGGGAGCGGTCACGTCTGTCAGGTCATACGCCGCCGATCGGCTTGCCCCTCATGACGTTAGACAAATCAGGCCGCGGCGGCGAGCGCGGCGCGCGCGCGGCGGATCCGGGTCTCGACCGCCTTTGCGCTGATCCCCAGCGCCTGCGCGGCCTCTGCCTGGCTCAGCTCGTGGATCGTGCACAGCAGCAGCGGCTCGCGCAGCGGGGCCGGCAGCCGCGCGATATCGGCCAGCGTGCGGGCGAGGTCGTCGCGACCGATCGCGTGCGTCTCCGTATCCGCCGCCCCGTCCGCGACCCGCTCGCCCGCCTCGATCGGCAACACGCGGGCGAGCATATGGCGGACGCGGCGGCGACGGTGCCAGTCGCGGCATTTGTTGATCGCGATCCGCGCGAGCCATGCGCGCAGCGACCGGTCGCGGTCATAGCGGGACAGCGCGGCGTGCGCCGCGACAAAGCTGTCCTGCAACAAATCGAGCGCCTCGTCGGGATCGCCGATCTGCGCGAGGATCAGGCGGTAGAGCGGCTGTTTGTGCCGCCGCATCAGTGCCGTGAACGCCGCCTGCCGGTCCGCCGCGGGCCCGGCGAGATGCGCGGCGACCAGCGCGGCGTCGTCATAGGCATCGAGATCGATGCTCGTGCGGCGCGCGGTCCTGTCGGGGCGGGGCGGGATCAATGCGCGGGGGTCAGCGCCTGCACGACGACCCGATCGAACGCCGCGGTCTGGTCGGCGCGCATCACGCCGCGCATTGCAAAGACATGCGCGAGCGTCGCCTTTTGCAGCGCGCCCATCGTCCGGTGCGACCGGTCGACCGCGGCGGCGACCGCGGGGCCATTGGCATGTTCGCGCTCGATCGCGGCGGCGAGACGGACATTGTCGGCGCGCAGCTCCGCTTCCAGGGCCGCGCGGCGGACCGCGAACTCGGCCTCGAGCCGGTCGAGCGCCGCCTCCTGCGGGGCGTCGAGCACCACGTCGCGGTGGAGCAGCGTGTGGAGTTCGGTGCCGTGCGCTGCGCCCGGCGTCCGGATCCAGCCGCCGATAAACACCCCGGCGATCGCCGCGAGGAAGGCGAGGACGATCGTCGGTGCCGCGCGCCGGACCGCGGACGTCATTGCCCGAGCAGCAAGGTCGAGGGGGCAAGCGCGCCGTCGATTCCGATCGGGATCGACGCCTGCGCAGGCGCGCCATGGCCGATCGGTGCCGCCCCGCCGATCAGTCCCAGCACCAGCGCGGTACCGACCGACCACCGCCCGACCAGGAGGCTGGTGTGCCGACTGCGCGCATTCTCCGCGATGGCGTCGAACACCGACGCTTCGACGCCATCAAGCGCACGCGGCACCGGCATCGCCGCCAGCCGGGTCAGTCCTTCATCGACAGGATCCTGCATCGTCCGCTCCCTCTGCATCCAGACATACGCACCGCCGCGCGCGATCCCGCATGATTTTTGCCCGCTGGCGAGAATGGGTTGCCGCCGCCGTGTCGCCGCTAGTGCTTGAAGCAGTGCGCGCGGTGCCATTGCAGGAAATGGGGGTGCGGCCGATCGGCGGCGCGGGCCGGCGCGGTGGCATAGCCGCTCGCGTTGACGACCCCGCGGATCGTGTCGGGATCATTGGCCTGGCGCGATACGAGGATGGCGAGATCATCGGCGAGCGACAACAGCCCGCGATCGAACATCCAGTGCGCGGTGCCCGACAGCGCGAGCCCGTTGCTGACGATATCGGGGCCGTTCGCCTCGACCGGGCGGATATGCGCCGCCTCGACCTCGGCGCGGCCGCCGCCGTTGATCAGCTTCAGCCCGGTGATCGCGCAGCGTTCGTCATAGGCGCGCAGGACGGTGCGGCGGAAAATCCGGTCGCGGACGATCCGGGAGGTGAGGCTGGCGATGCGCGGACGATCGCCCTCGATCAGGAACGGGCTGCGCTCCTCATGCCAATGGCCAACGTCCACCGTGTCGGCCACGGCATCGCCGGTGCGCGGCAGCAGCGGGGTCTCGTCGTCGAGGCCGAGCGTGACGATGCGGTTGAAGTCGGCAGGCGAGATCGGGCGCACGGCGGACTGGGCACGGCCGGATATCCGCCCCTGATCGTTGAGAACGCCGCGTTCGACTGGACCGTCGGCGCCAGAAAAGGGCACGGGGGTGGCAAAATCTAGATAGGAGCCGGGTTCGATCAGCGCGAGAAACATGGCCGCCGTCGACGGATCGGGGATGATCCGCTCGACCTTGGCGACCGCGAAATAGCCGCGCGTGGCCGCGACCTTGCGGGGTTCGTAATAGAGGATCCAGTCGCCGATACTGGGCTGCGCACGGCTCAGATACTGGGCGGGGAACTGGTATCGTTCGGCCGGGCTGTCGTCGTAGATCGCGTCCGAGCGGTGAATGAATACGCCAAAGGCCATTGCTGACCTTAGCGCATCACTCCCGATCCACCAGCCACGACAGCGCACGCCCCGACCAGAGGATCAGGCGAACATTTCCATCTGGCGTGGCTTCGGCGCGACGATCGGGCGGAGCTCGGCGCGGTCGGACAGCGCGACCGGGCGCCAGTCCTCGGCGATGATGAACGGGCGGATCTTCGCGACCGACACGGTCAGCCGCGCGACATCGGCAAGGTGGAGGCGGCGCCAGCGGCGGCTGGTCAGGATGCCGTTGACCGCCTTTACGCCGAGCCCGGGGACGCGGAGCAGCATCTCGCGCGGGGCACGATTGACGTCGACCGGGAACGACCCGCGGAACTTCAGCGCCCAGGCCAGTTTCGGATCGATGTCGAGCGGAAGCATGCCCGTTGCATCATCCGCCGCGGCGACGACCTCGTGCGGCTGGAATTCGTAGAAGCGCATCAGCCAGTCGGACTGATAGAGCCGGTGTTCGCGCATCAGCGGCGGGCGCTGCAGCGGGAGCACCGCACTGGCGTCGGGGATCGGGCTGAACGCCGAATAATAGACGCGGCGAAGACCGAATCGGTCGTACAGCGTCGAGGCCTTGCGGACGATGTCGCCATCGGTCGCGGCATCGGCGCCGACGATCATCTGCGTCGACTGGCCCGCGGGGGCGAAACGCGGCGCGGACTTGTACTTGGCCTTGGCGTCCTTGCCGTCGACGATCGAGGCCTTGACCTCGCGCATCGCGGTCTCGATCCGGACGCCGTCCTTCTCGGGGGCGAGCCGCTTGAGCCCGCCTGCGGTCGGCAGCTCGACGTTGATCGACAGGCGATCGGCATAGAGTCCCGCCTGATGGACGAGCTCGGGATCGGCGTCGGGGATCGTCTTGAGGTGAATATAGCCGCGGAAATGATGATCCTCGCGCAAGCTGCGCGCGACCTCGACCATCTGCTCCATCGTGTAGTTGGACGAGGCGATGATCCCCGAGGAGAGGAACAGCCCCTCGATATAGTTGCGCTTGTAAAAGGCTATCGTCAGGTCGACGACCTCCTTGGCGGTGAAGCGCGCGCGGCGGACGTTCGAGCTCTTGCGGTTGATGCAGTAATGGCAGTCGAAGATGCAGCTGTTGGTCAGCAGGATCTTGAGCAGCGAGATGCAGCGGCCATCGGGCGCATAGGCATGACAGATCCCCATGCCCTCGGTCGAGCCGAGCCCCTTGCCGTCCTTCGAATTGCGCTTGGCTGTGCCCGACGACGCGCAGGATGCGTCGTACTTCGCGGCATCGGCCAGGATCTCGAGTTTCTCACGGGTGTCGAGCTGGGCCATGCGTTCATCTTACGTTCCGCACAGATGCCTGTCGATTGATGCGGATCAACTGTCCGGGGGATTATCCAAACAGGCCAGCGACGTAGCGGATGATGTCGACGAAGCTGCCGAGGCTGATCGGGAGGAGCATCAACGCGAGCGCATAGACGAGGAGCATGCGGCTGAGCGCCTTCTCATGGCGGAAGGCGGGCTTGCGCGGCGGAAGATCGTCCTTGCGCGGCCAGATCGTCGAGTCGTCGAGGAACATCCGACCATTATAGCGCGATTGCTCGCGTTTCGCAGCGGGTGACGCCTTTATGCCGCGACGAGGATGGTGGCGGCCTGAAGATCGACCGAGACGAGGCGACTGACCCCGGGTTCGATCATCGTCACGCCGAACAGCCGGTGCATGCGGCTCATCGTGACCGCATTGTGCGTGACGACGAGGTAGCGCGTGGCGGTGTCGCGCGCCATCCGGTCGAGCAGGTCGCAGAAGCGGTCGATATTGGCGTCGTCGAGCGGCGCGTCGACCTCGTCGAGCACGCAGATCGGCGCGGGATTGGTCAGGAACAGCGCGAAGATGAGTGCGACCGCGGTCAGCGCCTGCTCGCCGCCCGACAACAGCGTCAGCGACTGGAGCCGCTTGCCGGGGGGCTGGGCGAGGATCTCGAGCCCCGCCTCGAGCGGATCGTCCGAATCGACGAGCTCGAGATGCGCGCTGCCGCCATTGAACAGCGTTGCGAACAGCCGCTGGAAATGGCCGTTCACCGTCTCGAACGCCGCGAGCAACCGCTGTCGCCCCTCGCGGTTGAGCGTGCCGATCGAGCCGCGCAGCCGGTGGACCGCCTGACCCAGCTCGTCGCGGTCGGCCGCATTGCCGACCGCCTCGGTTTCGAGTGCGGCGAGCTCTTGGTCGGCGACGAGGTTGACCGCGCCGATCCGCTCGCGCTCGGCGGTCAGGCGGTCCTGTGCGCGGCTCTCGTCCGCAGGGGTGCGGACATCGGCGGCCGCGAAGTCGAGGCGTTCGGGCAGGACGGGGGCGGGGCAGGCGAAACGCTCGCCCGACAGCCGCCCTAGTTCGCGGCGCTGCTGCTCCTGTGTGTCGACACGGACGAGCGCGCCGGCGCGGTGCTCGCGTGCCTCGGCGAGCGCTTCGGCCGCGCGGCGATGCGCGTCGTCGGCGGTGCGAAGCG
>NZ_JPJC01000272.1:0-1856 GCF_000733135.1 Sphingomonas sp. FUKUSWIS1 | reverse complement strand
GGCGGACGCGCGCCCGTGCTGGTCGCGCTCACCCAGTGCCGCACGCTGCCGGAGACCGCCGCGCGGCTCGCCTGTTTCGACCGCTCGGTCGCCGCGCTCGAACAGGCTGAAGCGAACCGGACGATCGTCATCATCGATCAGCAGCAGGTCCGCGAGACGCGGCGCGCAGTATTCGGCATCGCGCTTCCCGAGACGGGCCTGCTCGGCAAGGCCGAGGACCTGCCGCAGATCGAGGCGGTTCTCGCGGGTGCGTCGGTCGACGACTCCGGCCATTGGCGCTTCCAGCTCGCCGACGGCGCGCGCTGGATCCAGACCGACGACAATGTGATCGCCCGGCGCCCCCGCGCGAAGGACGCGGTCGTCATCAAGCGCGCCGCGCTCGGCAGTTTCCGGATGAGCGTCGGCGGTCAGCCCGCGGTCAAGGTCCGCCGCCTCAACTGACCGTTGCGCGCCCCCTCTGGCGTCCGGCGCTTACTTCATCGCTCCCGCCACCAGCAACGGATCGAGCTTCGCATCCCCCCAGCGCAGGCTCCAGTGGAGATGCGGACCCGTCGCGCGGCCGCTCTTCCCCACCGCGCCGACCGGCTGGCCCTGCGTCACCCGGTCGCCCGGCTTCACGTCGATCCGCGACAGATGCAGGAACGCGCTGTTCAGCCCCATGCCGTGGTCGATCATCAGCAGATTGCCCTCCAGCGTGAAGGGGTGGTCCGCCGCCAGGATCACCACGCCGTCCGCGGGCGCGACCACGGTCGTCCCCGTCGGCCGCGCGATGTCGATCCCCGAATGATAGGATCCCGCCTCGCCATTGGCATAGACGCGCTGCGACCCGAACAGCGTCGAGATCCACCCCGTCACCGGCCAGACGAACGCCTGCCGCCAGCCGTCCGACACCGCCGCGATCCGCCGCGCCGCGACGATCTGCGCCAGCTCGCCGGGGCGCACGCGCGCGAATTCGGGCGCGGGGACCGGATATTTGGGCAGGCTCGACAGCCGCGAAATATCCCAGCCGCGCGCCGCGATTCCCAGCGGTTGCTGCACGACGCGCCCGTCCGCCAGCGTCGCGACGAGCATCGCCTGCGTCCCCGCATCGCGGTCGAACCCCGCGACGAACCGGCGATCGGGCGCGACCGTCACCGCCCGCCCGTCGAGCGTCAGCGTGCGCGTCCCCGCAGGCGCGGTGCCCAGGATCAGCCCGCCCTGGCTCAGCGTCCCGGTCCAGACGAATCCCGTCGCCGCGGGAACGGTCGCAACAGGCGCCGGCACGGTCTGCGCGACGCCGCCCGACGCGAGCAGCGCCACTGGCAACACCAACGGCAACAGCAGTCCGCGGATCACCGCGGTTTCATCGCCTCGGCGGCGCCCGCCGCGGTCGCATAGGCCTCCTGCCGCTCGACGCTCCAGTAGCGCAGATCCTCGAGCAGGATGCGGTGGCCGGTGACCGCACACACGACATGATCCCCCGGGCTCAGCACGCGAAAGCCGTTCGCCATGTAGTGCAGCTTGGCGGCGCGGTCGGAATTGGACATCAGCATCGGGTTTCTCTCGTCGTCACAGGGGGAAGGATCAGAACAGGGTCGGCTGGCGCGGC
Source organism: Sphingomonas sp. FUKUSWIS1 (assembly GCF_000733135.1). Taxonomy (NCBI): domain Bacteria; kingdom Pseudomonadati; phylum Pseudomonadota; class Alphaproteobacteria; order Sphingomonadales; family Sphingomonadaceae; genus Sphingomonas; species Sphingomonas sp. FUKUSWIS1. The sequence continues at coordinate 268 of NZ_JPJC01000272.1, read as the reverse complement.
GCGGCACCGGAGGCAGCGGACGGTGACGCAGACGGCGTCGGCCGGCTCGCCGGCTTCGGCTTCACGGCGACCTCGCTGTCACCCCCATCGACGGTGGCATCGACCATCCCGTCGCGGAAATGCAGCGTCAGCGCCCCCGCTGCACGCGCCGCCGCCGCCGACGCCAGCGTCGTGCCCCCCGGAGCCCGAGACGTCACCCGCGCATAGCCACGGTCGAGGATCGCATCGGGGTTGAGCGACTGGACCAGCCGCCACGTCGCGTCGAGCC
>NZ_JPJC01000271.1:1687-2428 GCF_000733135.1 Sphingomonas sp. FUKUSWIS1 | reverse complement strand
GGCGCGTGCCGATGACGCCGGGGGTTTCGATCGTGACGCTGGCGGTGCCTGGGTAGGGATTGGGGGGGGCGTGACACTGTGTCTGCGCTCTCCGTCACTCTTGCTGGTCGGGTGATTGCCGATATTTGTCCGGGATCGGACGGACGAACGCCGCCAGGACGCACCCGACGATCAGCGCGCCGAGCTTCACCAGGTCGAAAGAGTCGCCCTTTTGCACGGTCTCGATCAGGCCGGTCAGGGCGAGCCAGCCGATCGCGAACGACAGAAATGGCGTCATGGCCATACGCAGCCGCGGGGGCAGCCTGTTCGCCAACCGTGCTGTTACCGTCGCCATTCAGATCTCCTCTGCGTAAAGACATGTCACGATGGTCTTCTGTCCGCAATCTGGCCAGGCGCCGCCCCATGTTCGTTCGCCCTGAGCGCAGTCGGAGGGTGGGTGCCGGGGGGTGGTGCTTCGACTTCGCTCAGCACGAACGGGGGTTTGGGGCGGTGCTGCGGTTGGGTGTGGTTCGCCCGTGACGTCTCGCCAATTCCTCCCCGGCGGAGGCCGGGGTCCAGTTGGGGGACGGTGCTGACGGGCGTTGCGCTTCGTTACTCTGGCTTTCCCACCTGGGCCGCGGCCTTCGCCGGGGTGGGGGCTCAGGTGTAGGGTGCGTGTCTGGCGGTGCTTCGACTTCGCTCAGCACGAACGGGGGGTGGGGGCGGTGGTGCGGTTGGGTGGGTTTCGCCCGTGACGTCTCT
>NZ_JPJC01000271.1:0-1445 GCF_000733135.1 Sphingomonas sp. FUKUSWIS1 | reverse complement strand
GGGGACTTTGCGAGCCAGTGCTTGCGGGGTGGGGCCCCACCCCAACCCCTCCCCTGAAGGGGAGGGGCTTTTTGGTTACGTGAGGGGGGTTTCTGTGGGTTCGGCGCGGAAGCCCAGCGTGGCCTTGCCCTGGATGGGGCCGGCGATGTCGGCGACGATGTAGAGGGGGCGGCGTTTGGATTCCACGTACAGCCGGCCGAGATATTCGCCGATCATGCCGAGCACGAACATCTGCACCGCGCCCAAAAACACCGTCACCAGCATCGTCGAGGTCCAGCCCTGCACCGCGCTGCCCGAGAGCCAGCCGATCGCGATGTAGACGAACAGCAGCAGCGAGACGCCGGTGAGTGCGAGGCCGGCATGGCTGGCGAAGCGCAACGGGGCGGTCGAGAAGCCGGTGACCGCGTCGAAGGCGAGGCGCATCATCTTGGCGAGCGGATAGTTGGTCTCGCCCGCATGCCGCTCGGCGCGGTCATAGGCAAAGGGGACCTGGCGGAAACCGATCCAGGCGACCATGCCGCGGATGAAGCGCGCCTGTTCGGGGAGGCTGAGGAACGCGTCGAGCGCGCGCCTGCTCATCAGCCGGAAATCGCCGGTATCGACCGGGATCGGCGTGTCGGTCATCTTGGTCAGCAGCCGGTAGAAGGCGGCGGCGGTGGCCTTCTTGAACACGGTCTCGCCCGCGCGCTGGCGGCGGACCGCGTAGACGACGTCGGCCTGCTGCTCGGCCATCGCGGCGCGCATCTGGGGGAGGAGCTCGGGCGGATCCTGGAGATCGGCGTCGATGATCAGGATCTGCTCGCCCGCGCACAGATCGAGTCCGGCGGTGAGCGCGAGCTGATGCCCGTGGTTGCGCGACAGGTTGATCGCGACGAGCCGGGGATCGGCGGCGGCGAGACGCTGCATCACCGACCAGCTGTCGTCGCGCGAGCCGTCGTTGATGAGGACGATCTCGTAATCCTCGCCGACCGCGCTCTGCGCCGCGCCCGATATGCGCGCGTGGAGGAGGTCGAGGCAGGCGGCCTCGTTGTAGCAGGGGACGACGATGGAGAGCGCGGGACGGTGCATCCCCGCTCTCTAGCCGCCCCGTTGCGCGGCGTCATCGTTTGTTCTTGGGGGAGGATTAGGCGTCAGGCCCTGGCCAGCGCGGTGGCGCGGGCTTCGACGAGGCGTTCGAGGATCGTGAGGGGGACGGCGCCGTCGCGCAGCACTTCGTGGAACTGCTTCACGTCGAACTTGTCGCCCAAAATTCTCTTCGCGGTGTCGCGGGCGCGGAGCCAGCTGATGTGGCCGAGTTTGTAGCTGCAGGCCTGGCCCGGCATCGTGCAGTAACGTTCGATCTCGCGCTGCGAGCGGGGGCGGGCGAAGCCGACGGTGTCGACGAAATAGTCGGTCGCCTGTTCGCGCGTCCAGCGCTTGGCGTGGAGGCCGGTGTCGGCGACGAG
>NZ_JPJC01000270.1:0-664 GCF_000733135.1 Sphingomonas sp. FUKUSWIS1 | reverse complement strand
CGCGCGCGGATCAGCCGGTCGTCATACACGGCGCCACCACCCGCAAGCCGTCGTGCGGCATGCAGCACGGTCGGCTTGGGCCAGGGCACGCCCTCCATCACCACCAGCCGCAGCGATTCGCCCGGCACGTCGACCCCGTCGCGCAGTGCATCGGTGCCGAGCAGCGACGCGCCCGGGTCATCGCGGAAGATATCGACCAATGTGCCCGTATCGATCGGATCGACATGCTGCGCGAGCAGCGGCAGCCCTTCGCGCGCCAGCCGGTCGGCGATCCGGCCATGCACGCCGCGCAACCGGCGGATCGCGGTGAACAGCCCGAGCGTCCCGCCGCGCGAGGCGACGATCAGCCGGGCATAGGCGTTGGCCAGCGCGCCCACATCGCCGCGTTTGACGTCGGTGACGATCAGCACCTCGGCCTGTGTCGCATAGTCGAACGGGCTGAGCGCGGCGAACCGCGCGGCCGGGCGGGTGAGATGCGGTGCGCCGCTGCGCGCCTCGGCGATCTGCCAGCCTTCCTCCGCGCTGCCGCCCCCGGTCAGCGTCGCCGACGTCACCAGCGCGCCATGCGCCGGTTTCAGCACGACCTCCGCAAACGGGCGGGTCGGGTCGAGCCAGCGGCGATGCAGCCCGATATCGAATTCGCGTCCTTCGACCCGGTCGACCG
>NZ_JPJC01000269.1:0-470 GCF_000733135.1 Sphingomonas sp. FUKUSWIS1 | reverse complement strand
CCGGCGTCACCTGCCGGTTTGCGCAGGGCTGCACCTGTCGCAGGATCGCCGAGCCGATATTGGCCGCCGCCTGCGCGCCGAGCTTGGCCGCCTTGGGCGCTTCCGACTTGCTCGGCGACGGATCCGCCGACAGGCCTTTGAGGAAATTGTCGCCCAGCCGCGACCCGCGCGGCCGTGCCGCCTTGGCCTCTGCGGTCGATCCACTACCCTTGGTCGCCGAAGGCTTGGCGGGCTTTGCCGAGGACGCCGCACTCTTGGCGGGCGCCGCGTTCGACTTGGCCGCGCTCTTCGCCGGTGCCGCCTTGGCGGGCGATGGCTTGGCCGCCGGTTTCGCGGGCGCAGGCTTGGATTTCGCCGGGCTCGGCTTGGCCGGCGCAGGCTTGGCCACCGGCTTAGGGACGGGCGCGGGCTTCGCCACCGGCTTCGGCGGCGCGGGCCTGGGCTTGGCCACCGGCTTGGGCTCGGGCTTC
>NZ_JPJC01000268.1:0-937 GCF_000733135.1 Sphingomonas sp. FUKUSWIS1 | reverse complement strand
CCCAGCATATGGTGGATCGGATCGACGATGAACCTGTCCGGCTCTGACGTCCAGATCTTGGCGATGTATTCGTAGGGTGTAAGGCCGCTGAGCGTCTTCAGTCGGCGGGCAAAATTATACGCAGCCATGAAGTCGGCAAGGTGCGTCCGTAGCTGCTCGTGGCTCTCGTAGTGGAAGCGTTTGACGGTCGCCTCCTTGATGGTGCGGTTCATCCGCTCAACCTGACCATTGGTCCAAGGGTGGTTCGGCTTGGTAAGCCGGTGCTCGATGTCATTGGCTTCGCAGATCATGTCGAAGCGCATCTGCCGCGACCAGGCGGTGTTGCGGTTGCCCGGCTGCTCGGCGAACTGGATCCCGTTGTCAGTTAGGATCGTGTGGATCCGGTACGGCACCGCTTTCAGCAGGTGTTCCAGGAATTCCCAAGCCGTCCGCCTGTCAGCCTTGTCGACCAACTGCGTCACCGCGAACTTACTCGTGCGGTCGACGCCTACGAACAGATAAAGCTTGCCTTCGGCGGTCTGCACCTCGGCGATATCCACGTGGAAGAAGCCGATAGGGTAGCGTTTGAAGCGCTGTCGCTTTGGCTTGTCGCCTTCGATGTCCGGCAGACGGGAGATGCCATGGCGTTGCAGGCAGCGGTGCAGCGCTGACCGGCTCAGGTGCGGGATCGACGGCTGCAATGCGTAGAGGCAGTCGTCCAGCGGCAGCAACGTGTGACGCCGGAATGCGACGACCGCTGCCTCCTCGGCTTCGGTTAGGGTCGTGGAGTGAGGGGCCTTCGGCCCGGTCTTCAGATCCTCGACCGTCGCCCGCTTACGCCACTTCGCCACCGTCTTGGGGTTGATCCCCAGTTCCTGGCTCAACGTCGCGAGCGAAGCTTGCGATCGCTGTATTGCTGCTCTGACGGCGTGCGTGGTCGTGGCGCTCCCGTGACGTA
>NZ_JPJC01000267.1:0-534 GCF_000733135.1 Sphingomonas sp. FUKUSWIS1 | reverse complement strand
ATCGTGAATTCGCCCGACACGCGCCCCGCCGCCGCCTGGAAGACGCCCGCCTGAACCGCAAAGCCGGCACGCTCGAGCGCACTCCTGAGATCGGTCGCCAGCGCCTCGCGCTCGACGGCGACGCCCAGTCGGACGGTCCCGTTCGGCTGGAAGTCGAGCGCGGTGATCTCGCTGCCCGGCGTCGCCTGGACCACGGCGAAGATCGTGGCGGTGGTCGTGCTGAAGCCCAGCCCCGGCCCGCGCACGCGCGACAGCCGTTCGCCAAGTTGGCGCCCGGCATCGTTCACCGTCTCGCCGCGTGGCAGGCCCGAGCGGGCGACCTGTTCGGTCTGCGCCTCGATCATGTCCGCGCCGAAGCTGTATTTCGCGATCCGGACCAGCGTGATCGCCAGCGTCACCGCGAGGATCAGCCCCGACAGCACCGCCAGCCGCCGGATCAGCGCCCAGTCGAGCGAGAATCGCCGCCGCCGCGCGAACATCCCCTGCCGCAGGTCGAGCGGCCATGTCGCGACCGCCGCCGCCAGCGCCGCCTCG
>NZ_JPJC01000266.1:1497-2117 GCF_000733135.1 Sphingomonas sp. FUKUSWIS1 | reverse complement strand
TCCCGACGCGCCGCCACGCCGGCCGATGACCGCGGCCGATCTCGGCACGCCGATGATGGAGGTGACCGCGGCGAACCCGGTCACGCTCGAGCGATCGATCCCCGCGGACCTCGACCAGCCGCTCGCGGCGTTCGACCCGCATGCGATCCTGCCGGTGCCGATGGCGCCGATCCGGCCGGTCACGCCGCTGGTGCAGGCCGAGGCGGCGCCGGTCGCGTCAGCCGCTCCGGTGGAAGACGATGAGCGGGTCGTAGCATTAGCTGACGAATCCGTCGCGATCGACGAGCCGGTGGAGGCCGCGACGGTCCCGATCATGGTGAGCGAGCCGGTCGCACCGCGGGTCTCGGTGGCTTGGTCAGCGCCATCGTCGGCTCCACCGTCAGTTGGCGCCGTCAACGGTGCGGCGCGCCATGAGCCGCGTCTGGTCGATACGCCGGCGCCGGCTGCATCGCCGTCACCGCCTTCGATCGAGTCGCTGTTGCGGCGGCTGGAGCAGGGTGCGACCCGGCGGCGTCAGGCGACATCGGGCTGACATACCGCGACCGCGTGAAACCGCTGTTGATACGAAGAAACCTCTGATACCGATTGCTCGAAAACGACGGTCGGAGGGGTCATGGCGC
>NZ_JPJC01000266.1:0-1392 GCF_000733135.1 Sphingomonas sp. FUKUSWIS1 | reverse complement strand
AAGTTCGAAGAAGCGGCGCCGCCTGCCGAGCCGGACGGGCAGGCGGGGGCGACCCGCTATGGCTGGTATGTGCTGTCGATCCTGTTCCTGGTCTATGTGCTCAACTTCGTCGACCGGCAGATCATCTCGATCCTTGCCGAGGACATAAAGCGTGATCTGGGGCTGAAGGATCAGGATCTCGGGTTTCTCTACGGGACCGCGTTCGGGGTCTTCTATGCGCTGTTCGGGATCCCGCTCGGGCGGCTTGCGGACAATTGGCACCGGGTCCGGCTGATGACGATCGGCCTGACGCTCTGGTCGGTGATGACGGCGGTGTCCGGCCTGTCGCGGACCGGCGGGCATCTCGCGGCGGCGCGGATCGGCGTCGGCATCGGCGAGGCGACCGCCAGCCCGTCGGCCTATTCGCTGATTTCCGATTATTTCCCCAAAAGGCTGCGTGCGACTGCGTTGTCGATCTATTCGGCCGGGCTTTATGTCGGTGGCGGCTGCTCGCTGTTTATCGGCGGGGCGATCGTGCAGGGCTGGAACCGGGCCTATCCGGGGGGCGGGCCGTTCGGGCTGGTCGGGTGGCAGGCGGCGTTCATGGCGGTCGGTGTGCCGGGTCTGCTGCTCGCGATCTGGATCGCGACGCTGAGGGAACCGATCCGCGGGCATGTCGAGGGGCTTCCCGAACCGGCGCCGCACCCCGCACCGTTTCGCGCCTTCGCCGGCGAGTTGCTGACCATCGTGCCGCCGCTGACGCTGATCGGTGCGGCGATGGGCGGGGTCAGGGCGTTCGTCGTCAACCTCGCCGGGCTGGCGATCGTCACGCTGGCGGTGGTCGGACTGGTTGGAGCGGGCGAGCCCTGGCCGCAATGGGTGGCGATCGGGACCGGCGTCTATGCCGTGTTCTCCTGGGCCTGTGCGCTGCGCCGCCGCGATCCGCCGACCTTCGCGCTGATCATCGGCACGCCCGCGTTCCTGTGCACGGTCGTCGCCTATGGCCTGAACGCGTTCCTGAGCTATGCGGCGAGCTTCTGGGCGGCGCCCTATGCGCTGCGCGTGCTCGGCGCGACGCCGTCGAGCGCTGGGTTCCTGCTCGGCGGGCTGGGCGCGCTTGCGGGGTTTCTCGGGCTGACGATGGGCGGAGTGGTCTCGGACCGGTTGCGGCGGACCAACCCTGCCGGGCGGCTTTTGGTGGTGATCTTCGGCGCGGTCGTGCCGGTGCCGTTCCTGTGCCTCGCCTTTACCGCGTCGGTGCCGCTGCCCTTCTATGCCGGAATCTTCCTCGCGCAGATCACCGCGAGCTGTGCGCTCGGTGCCGCCGCGGCGACAACGCAGGATCTGGTGCTGCCGCGGATGCGGGGAACGGCGACCGCGACCTTCTTCATCGGCACGACGCTGATCGGGCTG
>NZ_JPJC01000265.1:0-305 GCF_000733135.1 Sphingomonas sp. FUKUSWIS1 | reverse complement strand
GCGGTGACACCCCTCTAGGCCCACTCCCCAATCCCGTCAAACGCAAATTTCACTTTTATGGCAATTTTCTTCATTTCGACCGACTTACGCCCCCAGGCAGCGTGTGTGGGCCGTGCAGGGCACGACGACGACGCCCCTGCGTGCCAGCAAGGGACGCGACGCGGCATCCTCGCGCAGCTTTCTTAAGTGCTTGTGAAGCGCAGGCGATTATAGGGCCGGTCCGATGACCACGCCGATTCCCAGCGCCCCGCCGGCGGCAGACCCGCTGGCGGCCCGGCCGCCCGACGGGCCGATCGACGGCTTGG
>NZ_JPJC01000264.1:0-824 GCF_000733135.1 Sphingomonas sp. FUKUSWIS1 | reverse complement strand
CGGGTTCGCGCAGCGCGGGCAGGTGGCGCGCGACACGGTCAACGGCCAGGTCAATGTCGACCTGCCGATCGCGAGCCGGTCTAAGGGGGTGCTGCCGTTCCTCGGCACGCTGTCGGCGAACTTCAACCTGGCGCAGGATCATTTGTCGGATTTCGGCACGCTGACCACGCTTGGTTACGGTGCGAACTGGGCGCCGATCCCGGCGGTGCGGCTGATCGCGTCGGTGACCGACACCGACCAGGCGCCGACCGCGCAGCAGCTGGGCAATCCGTCGATCACGACGCCCAATGTCCGCGTGTTCGATTATGTCCAGGGCACGACCGCGACCGTCACCACGATCAGCGGCGGCAATCCCGGGCTGAGCGCGGACAATAACCGCGTGACCAAGCTGGGGCTGACGGTGAAGCCCTGGGCGGGGCGCGAGGTCACGCTGACCGCCAATTATGTCGACAGCCGGACCGACAATCCGATCGCCGCCTTCCCGGCCGCGACCGCGGCGATCGAGGCGGCATTTCCCGACCGGTTCGTCCGCGATGCGACGGGCGCACTGTTGCAGGTCGACCGGCGGCCGATCAACTTCGCGCGCAGCGAACGCTCCGAACTGCGCTGGGGGATCAATTTCTCCGCGCCGCTGAAGTCGAAGATCCAGCGCGAGCTTGAGGCGTTTCGCGCGGGGACGGGGCCCAATCCGTTTGCCGGGATGCAGCCGCCGGGCGGCGGGCGGCCGCGGGGTGAAGGCGGGCGGGGTGAAGGACCGCGGGGCGAAGGACCGCGGGGCGAAGGCGCCGGGCCGGGTGAGGGACGCGGCGGCGGTGGCCCGGGCG
>NZ_JPJC01000263.1:8946-18445 GCF_000733135.1 Sphingomonas sp. FUKUSWIS1 | reverse complement strand
CGGGCACCGCGCTCGTCATCGGCACGACCGGCCTGACCCCGCAGCACCAGTCGCTGATCGACGCGGCGGCTGCCGACATCGCGATCCTCCAGACCGGCAACACCTCGCTCGGCGTCACGCTGCTCGGCATCCTGGTACGCGAGGCCGCGGCGCGGCTCGGCCCCGACTGGGACGTCGAGATCGTCGAGATGCATCACCGGCACAAGGTCGACGCGCCGTCGGGCACCGCGCTGCTGCTCGGCGAGGCCGCCGCGCGCGGGCGCGATTCGACGCTTGCAGAACTGCGCGTCGACAGCCGCGCCGGGCTGGTCGGCGCACGCAGCGAGGGGACGATCGGTTTCGCGTCGCTGCGCGGCGGGTCGGTGATCGGCGACCACAGCGTGATCTTCGCGGGCGAAGGCGAGCGGATCGAGCTCAACCACCGCGGCGACGATCGCAGCATCTTCGCACGCGGTGCGGTGCGCGCGGCGCTCTGGCTCGCCGACCAGCCCGCCGGCCGCTACCGGATGGGCGACGTGCTGGGGCTGTGAGCCAGTGAAGAAGGCCGACGTCGTCGACTTCTATGCGCGGCTCGCCGAGGCCGATCCGCATCCCGAGACCGAGCTCGAATTCGTCAATCCCTACACGCTCGTCGTCGCGGTCGCCTTGTCCGCACAGGCGACCGACATCGGCGTCAACAAGGCGACGCGCGCGCTGTTCCGCATCGCCGACACGCCGCAGGCGATGCTCGCGCTCGGGCTCGACGCGCTGAAGGAGCACATCAAGACGATCGGCCTGTACAACACCAAGGCCAAGAACGTCATCGCGCTGTCGCAGATGCTCGTCGACGAGCATGACGGCGTCGTCCCGAACGACCGCGCCGCGCTCGAACGCCTGCCCGGCGTCGGCCGCAAGACCGCCAATGTCGTGCTCAACGTCGCGTTCGGCGCGGAGACCTTCGCGGTCGACACGCACATCTTCCGCGTCGGCAACCGCACCGGCCTCGCGCGCGGCAAGACCCCGCTCGCGGTCGAGCTGAAGCTCGACGCGGCCACCCCCCAGCCCTTCCGCCTCCACGCGCATCACTGGCTGATCCTGCACGGCCGCTATGTCTGCAAAGCGCGCACCCCCGAATGCTGGCGCTGCCTCGTCGCGGACCTGTGCGCGTTCAAGCCCAAGACCCCGCCGCCCAAGGTCGCCGCCAAGATCGGCGCGGCCAAGAAAATGGCTGGCGCACCCGACTAGGCTTTGCTACGCGCACGCCTCAGGCACCCGTAGCTCAGCTGGATAGAGCGCTGCCCTCCGAAGGCAGAGGCCACTGGTTCGAATCCAGTCGGGTGCACCAATTCCGTTCCGCCATGTACGCCGACTGCGCTTAGCCGACCGCCTCCACCCGGTACCGCAAATTGACCGCCCCGGCGGCCAGTTGTTCGCATCCGAGCAGTGACAGCCTCACCTTGCCCTTCAGGCCGTCGCCCGCCGCGACGATCCGCTCCGCATCGGTGCCGCCGTCGAGTGCGGGTGCGATGACGAGGTTGAGTTCGTCGACCAGACCGGCAGCGAGGAACGAGCCGTTGATGCCGGCGCCGCCTTCGAGCAGCAATGTTTCGATGCCGAGTTCGCGGCGCAACGTTGTGAGCGCACCGGCGAGGTCGATCTCGTCGCTGTCCGACACGAGGTAGGACACGCCATTGGCGGCGAGCTCCGCGAGATGGGCGTCGCTTACACTGCGTCCGAGCAGCACGACGACAGGGTCGCCGCCGATGTCGGGCCCGGCGAAGCGGATCTTGCCGGCGCGATCGAGCGTGATCGCGAAGGACGTGGCATCGCGCGCCTGGAACAGCGACGGTCGCGCGGGCGCGTCCGCCGTCGTCGACGCACGCGGCTCTCCCTTCGCCATCTCCGCCATGGTGACGCGTCCGACGATCCAGCCATCGGCGTCGAGGCGCTCGTGCAACGACTCATAGGCGCGTGTCCACGCCTTGGCGGTGCCATCCGGGCTGTCGGTGTAGCGGCTGGGATGCAGGCCACCATCGACCGAGGCGGTCATGAGGCAGATGATGCGGGGGCGGTCGCTCATGGTGGGATACTCGCGGGTGCAGATCGGGGATGAACGCCGCTCGGCATCCGCGGTTTCCGCGGTATCGGGCCGGATGACCGCGCCGATGGAACGGTCCGCGCCGCGGTTCGTCGAGCAGAGACCAGCCCGCCGGCGACCCCGACCCACCGACAAGGATCCGATCATGAGCAACGGTGAAACCTCCCGCCGCAGCATCCTGGGCAGTGCCGCCATCGGCCTTGCGGCGGCGGCCGCGCCGGGCATGGCGCGGGTGCAATCGACCGGGGCCTCCGCCACCGGGCCCGCCCCCAGCCTGCGCGACCCGCGCAATGCGTACACCCGCACCCCCTTTCCCGAGCAGCGCCAGGCTTGGCCCGCGCTCGCAAGCAAGATGACCCCCCGCCCCGATCATGGCGAGCAGAGCTATCGCGGCAGCGGCAAGCTGGTCGGTCGCAAGGCGCTGCTCACGGGTGGCGACAGCGGGATCGGGCGCGCCGCCGCGATCGCCTTTGCGCGCGAGGGCGCGGACGTCGCGATCAACTATTATCCCAGCGAGGAGCCGGACGCGCGCGAGGTCGCCGACCTGATCCGGCAGGCGGGTCGCAAGGCGGTGCTGCTGCCCGCCGACATCCGCACGCAAAAGGCGTGCGAGGACACGGTCAAAAAAGCGATCGCGCAGCTCGGCGGTCTCGATATCCTGGTCAACAACGCCGCCTATCAGCAGTCCAAGGCGGACATCATGGAGATCAGCGACGAACAGTTCGTGCGCACCTACGAGACCAACGTGTTCCACGTCTTCCGCTTTTCGAAGGCTGCGATCCCCGCGATGCCGCCGGGTTCGGTGATCATCAACACGATCTCGCAGAACGCCTATGATCCGAATGACGACCTGATCGATTATGCCTCGACCAAGGCGGCGATCCAGAATCTGACGCGCGGCATGGCCAAGCAGCTCGCCAAGAAGGGCATCCGCGTCAACGCCGTGTCGCCCGGCCCGATCTGGACACCGCTTCAGGTCGCGGGCGGGCAGCTGCCGGGCAAGATGCACGAATTCGGCCAGGACACGCCGCTCGGCCGCGCGGGGCAGCCGTCGGAACTCGCGATATTGTTCGTCGCGCTGGCATCCGGCGAGGCAAGCTATTCGACCGGGACCGCGGTCGGCGCGCATGGCGGTGCGGGCTTCCCCTGATCCCGGCCCGCGCCCGCGCCGCCAAGCGCCATGGACATCGACCGCAGCGCATCCTGCCGCGCTAACCAACTGTAAACACACTGCCGCTAGGGTTCCTTTGATCCTCCGGGACGGATGTCCGTGGATGAGGAAAAGAGGACTGCCGTGGGCATCAGAGCAACCGTCCGCGCAGGGGCACTCGCGATCGCGCTGGCGTCCGCGCTGACCGCTACCGCTGCCGCCGCGCAGGTCCGCGTCGCGATCGGCGGACAAATCCAGGATGTCCCGGCGAACACCGTGCGCACCGTCACCACGATCAACGGTCGTACCCGCATCGTCGACACCGCCTGGCGCGGCGGCGCGGCGACGCCGGGCATGGCGGTGATCACCACGACCGAGACGACCGACGAGGACGACGAGGGGCACATATTGTCGCGCACCGTCGTCACCTGCATCGAGCCGCAGCGGACGATGGTCGCCGCGGTGAGCTATGCGCCGCCACCCGCCCCCCGCATCGAGATCGACCCCGCCGACCTCGACGAGCCGGTCACCTTCGGACAGCCGCATGTCCTGCGGATCAATCGCGATCCCTGGGGCGGGCATTTCGTCGCGGCGATGATGGTCAACGGCGTCCGCATTCGCGCGATCGTCGACACCGGCGCGGCCTATACCATCCTATCGGCGGAAGACGCGCGCGCGACAGGGGCCGACCGTGCCGTGCAGCGCGAGGAAACGGCGATCGGCATCGGCGGCTATACCCGGCTCGGCGTCGCGCGTGTCGCCTCGGTCGAGATCGGCGGGCAGAGTCTGGGCCGGATGGCGATGCGCATCGGCCAGCGCGGCATGCCCTATACGCTGCTCGGCCAGCCCGAGATCGCGCGGCTGGGACGCGTCACGATCGAGGACGGGGTGATGACGATCACGCCGCGCGCGCTGACGACGCAGCTCGCGATGCGCTGAGTCCCGGGCCACGCGCTGGCTCCGGCAGTTACGAAGCGTCGACCGTCCGGCTCCCGGTCACACCGTGCAGGTCCGGACCGCCTGGGCGAGCGCCGTCAGGGGATCGCCGACCGGCACGAATTCATGCGCGAAATAACCCTGGAATTTGAGATCGGCGACGCTGCGCGCCACTGCCCGCCAGTCGACCTCCTGCGTGCCGTCGAGATTATGCCGCCCGGGAACCCCGCCGGTATGGAAATGACCGATCCACTCGATATTCTTGCGGATCGTGTCGATCAGGTCGCCTTCCATGATCTGCATATGGTAGATGTCGTAGAGCAGCTTCACGCGGGGTGAGGCGACTTCCTTGGCGACCCGCACACCCCAGGCGGTGTGGTCGGCCATGTAATCGGGGTGGTCGACCTTGCTGTTGAGCAGCTCGACGCAGATCGTCACATCATGATCCTCGGCGATCCGCTTGAGACGGTTCAGCCCTGCGACGGCATTGTCGGCGCCCTCCGCGTCGGACAGGCCGCGGCGATTGCCCGAAAAGGCGATCACATTGGGGACGCCTGCCTTTGCGGCCTGCGGGATACCGATGCGGAACGCCCGTTCGATCGCCGCGTGGTTTTCCCGCCGGTTCAGGCCATTGGGGATGGTCATGATGTCGGCGGCATAGCCCATGGTGCAACGCAGTCCGTGCCGGCGCGGCACCGCATATTCGGCGGGCTGAAGCAGGTCGATGCCGTCCAGCCCGATCCGCGCCGCGGCGGCGCACAGCGCGTCGAGCGGCATGTCCTGATAGCACCAGCGGCTGACGGACTGCTTCAGCCGGCCACGCCGCGCGGGCGCTGCGGCGATCGCCGAGGTCGCGCACAAGGCGAGAGAAGAAGCGATGACGGTGCGCCGAGTAATCATGCCCGCACACTAGGCCAGACGGCCCTGCCGGCAAGCGGTATTGCACCCCGACGCCACACGCCGCGAATGGCGTGCGACCAAGCCCTTGATCACGGGAAGATTTCGTGGTGGTCGGGTACAAAGCGAACCTCGCTTGTCAGGGACCGGGGGCGCATGATGGAGATGCCGGCGATGCCCGACGATTATGCACGCGGACGGCGGGACGGGCTTCGTCTCGCACTTTCGATCCTGGCGGCCGAGGAGACCAAATGGGAGGCGCTGCTCGGTGAGAGTTCCTCCTGGCGGACGAACGCGACGCGCGCGATCCGGCACAAGGCCTATCAGGTCGCGACCAAACGCGTGCAGACCGCGCTCAACCGCCTGTTGCCCAAGGCGGAAACCGCGTTGCCGGCCGAGATCGCATCGATGATTGATCAGGCCGGATTATAGGGGAATCGTATCAGCGGCGGTTGGCGTTGAACGCAGCCTTCTCGGCCTCGGTGGCGCGGCGCGGCGCGGCTTCGAGCTGGGGCAGGCGCAAAGGCGGGCGTGACGGGTCGCGACGGGTGGTCGTGGCATCGGTGCTTACCGTCCGGCGCGGGGTGGGCGTCGGGGCGGCCGTGGGCGGTGCGGATGGCGGGGCATCCTGCAGTGCATAGGCCTTGGCTTCGACGGCCGCGAGACGGCCCTTGAGCAGGTCGATCTCGACCGTCTCGGGCGTGGTCTGCATCTCCGCGAGCGATTTTTCGAGCGCCTCGATGCGCTTTTCGGCAATCGAGAGGCGGACGGACTCTTCGGTGCGGGCGATATCCTGCGCGACTCGTTGCGTCTCGGTGCGCCTGAAATCGGCATCACGCCGCGCCGTCGGGTCGCGGCTGTCCGTATCAGCGCCCCCGCGCGCCCAGCGTGGCGGATCGCACGCCGACAATGCCAGGGGCAGTGCGAGCGACGGGACGATCAGGGCGCAGCATCGGACGATACGGGTCATGTCCCAGCCCTACACGTCGCAGCGTTGAAACGTCTATCGCCCGATACCGGGCGACAGAGGTTGCGGGGGCGGCGCGACCGCCGCCCCCGCGCTTAACTCAGTTGCTGTCCGAGTTGTCGTCGTCATTTTCCTTGTCGATGACAAGGTAGGTGACGCCCGCGAGCATGCCGACGCCGATGACGAGCGGCGCGATGCTGTCCGCTGCGATCTTGCTCGAGCGCTTGGTGGCGGTGCCGGTGCGAACCGACGACGCGACCGACAGCGACTTTGCAGCGTTGCCGGTGACAGGTGCTGCGCTCGCCGCGACGGGGAGGGCAGTCATGGCAAGCGCGGCTGCGCCAAGGATCAATGTCTTCATAAAATTCGCTTTCTCGAAAATGAGCCCGGTTGGGAACCACCGCCCTAACGATTGCGCCAGCAAAGCGTTCCTAATTCAGATCAACGATGCAGGCGGGTCTTCACGGCCCCGCATGTCTGTCGCAACGGCGGCGCGCAGTCGGTCGCGGCCCGGCTGGGTGGTTGATTCCGGTCGTCCCGTCACCATTTTTCAGCCTGAATTCTTCTGTATCGACGACGATACGTCACCCGAAAATGGTATGATCATGGCAACCGCATTCGTCACGCCCGACCCCCTTGCTGCGACCCTGTCGCGGGCCTCGGCCGCGCTCGCACGCCCCAAGGCGGCGCAGGCGGGTCGCGAGGATATCGCGATGATCAAGGCCGCGGCGTCGCTGACGCGCGACCTGCATGCGGCGCGCCCGATCGTCTACTGGACCGACCTGATCGCGTCGGCGGGTCTCGGCTATGCGGGCATGGCGGTGGCGATCGTCGCGACGCCGCTTTGGGCCAAGCTGCTCGGCGCGGTCGTCGCGGTGCTCGCCTTGTACCGGGCGCTCAGCTTCATCCACGAACTGTCGCACATGAAGCCGAACGCCGTGCGTGGCTTCACGGCGGGGTGGAATATCCTGTTCGGCGTACCGGTGATGATGCCGTCGCTGATGTATGAGGGCGTCCATACGCTGCATCACGCCAAGACGCGCTACGGCACGAACCGCGATCCCGAATATATGCCGCTCGCCCGCGGGCCGGCGGCGACGCTCGCGATCTTCGTGCTGGTGTCGGCGCTGCTGCCGATCGGCCTGATCCTGCGCTACGGCGTACTTGCGCCGCTGTCGCTGCTGTCGCCCAAGCTGCGCGAGATCGTCGTCACGCGCTATTCTGCGCTCGCGATCAACCCGCAGTTTCGCCGCAAGCCGCCCGAGGGCGCCGCGCTGCGCAGCTGGCGGATCTGGGAGACCGCGGCGAGCGTCTGGGCGATCAGCTTCGTCGTGCTGACCGCAACCGGCGTGTTCCCGCTTGCCGCCTCGCTCACCTTCCTCGCGATCGTCTCGGCGATCGCGGTGCTCAACCAGGTCCGCACGCTGGTCGCGCATCTGTGGGAGAATGAGGGCGATGCGATGAGCATCACCGACCAGTATCTCGACAGCGTCAACGTACCGCCGCCGGGCCTGCTTGCCGAGATCTGGGCGCCGGTCGGCCTGCGCTATCACGCGCTGCACCATCTGCTGCCGGGGCTGCCCTATCACGCGCTGCCCGAGGCGCATCGCCGCCTGACGGGCGAGCTTGGTGACGGGTCCTCCTATCACCACGCCAATTACTCGACGCTGTCGGGGCTGATCGTCAATCTGGTCAAGGCCTGCCGCAAGGCGGTGCGCGGCTGATCACGCCGGTATCGCTGCGCCGAGCATCACGGTAAGCCCCCGCCCGGGCAGCACCCTGCCCGCGGCGGAGGCTCTACGTGTTACCCAAACTCTACCATCAGTGGATCGACTGGGTCGGCGACGGCACCGGCCTTCCCGACACCATCCTGCATATCCATGCGGGCATGGCGCTGCTGATGATCGCACGGCTGATCACGCGGCGTTCGTTCGGCACCTTCATCCCCTGGACCGTGGTCGCGGCGGGCGAGGCGTTCAACGAGATCATGGACCGGCTGAATTACGGGTCGTGGCGCTGGGACGACACGCTGGTCGATGTCGCGAACACGATGTTCTGGCCGACGGTGATTTGCCTCGGCGTCCGCCTGCGGCCCATCATCGCGCGGCGCGGCTAGCGCCGGACGCCCTGCCGTCGCCCCCTCTTCTCGTTCGTCCCGAGTAGCTGCTGAGCGAAGCCGAAGCGGCGTATCGAAGGACAGGTTGGCGGATGAAACCTGTGCTTCGATACGAGCCCTCGATACGCCCCTTCGGGGCTACTCGATCTCTACTCAGCACGAACGGGAGAGCGGACCTCAGGCGGCCTTGGCGAGGTCGATATAGCGCTGGAGGTGATGGTCCTCGTCGCCGAGCTGGTGGTCGATCATCACCAGCCGCTTGGCATAATGCGACACCGCATATTCCCAGGTCATGCCGATCCCGCCGTGGAGCTGGATCGATTCCTCCGCGACCAGCGCGCCCGTCCGGCCGATCGTGTATTTCGCCGCCGCCAGCGCCCGCGCGCGCGCAGTCGCGTCGTCGCCGTCGAACGCCGCCGCCGCGTTGATCACGGCGGACTGCGCCTGTTCGATCTCGAGCAGCACGGTCGCCATGCGGTGCTGGAGCGCCTGGAACTTGCCGATCGGCACGCCGAACTGCTTGCGGTCGCGCAGATAGCCGAGCGTCGCCTCCTTGACGAACGCCATCGCACCGAGCGCCTCGGCGGACAGCGCGAGCAGCCCCGCCTCGATCGCCGCGTCGACGACCGCACGCCCCTGCCCGTCCGTGCCGATCCGGGCGTCCGGGCCGAGCGCGACGCCGTCGAACGTCACCTCGCCCGCGCCGCCACCCTCGACGACGCTGTAGCGGCGGACCGACACCCCGGCGGCGTCGGCGGGGACGAGCAGGACGAGCGGATCGCCCGGCTGTTCGACGCTAACGACGAAGACCGACGCGGCGCCTGCCTGGTGCACGACCGCCTTGGTGCCGCTGAGCGTCCAGCCGTCGCCATCGCGCGTCGCGGTCACGGGCGCTTGTGCATCCTCGTGCGCGAAGGCTGCGATCGTCTCGCCCGAGACGATTCTTCCTAGCACCTCGTCGTGCCCGCCCGCCGCGGCGAGCGCGCGGCCGGCCATCAGCGCGCCGAGAAACGGCACGACCACCAGCGCCCGGCCGAGCGCCTCGAACACCACCATGATGTCGAACCCGCTGCCACCGAATCCACCCGCGGCCTCGTCGAACAGCGCAGAGACGATGCCGAGTTCGGTCAGCTGCTGCCAGACGGCGGGGTCATAGCCCGCCTCGCCATAGGCACCCGCGTTGCGCGTCTCGATCGGATAGCCGTCGCGGAGTGCCCGGACGAGCGTGTCGGCCAGCATCCGGCGGTCATCGCTATGCTCGAAGTTCATATGCTCAGAGACCCAATATGGCTTTGGAGATGATGTTCTTCTGGATCTCGTTGGATCCGCCGAAGATCGACAGCTTGCGGTTGTTGA
>NZ_JPJC01000263.1:3640-8851 GCF_000733135.1 Sphingomonas sp. FUKUSWIS1 | reverse complement strand
GTCGGGCCCGACCGGCTCGCCATTCCACCCCGCCTCGAGCGCCTCGGGGATATAGGGCGCGGCATAGGCGCCATAGGCGCGCCGCGTCAGCGCGGTGATCTCCTGGCGGATCTCGGTCCCCTTGATCTTGAGCATCGAGCTTTCCGCGCCCGGCGCGCCGCCGCCCGCCACCGCCGCGACGACGCGCAAATTGGTGGTCTGCATGTTGGCGAGGTCGATCTCGACGCGCGCCATCCGCGCCGCGAACAGCGGATCGTCGGCGAGCGGGCGGCCATTCTTCGTCTGCGTCCGCGCAACCGTCTTCAGCTGCTCGAACGACGCGATCGAGAAGCCGACGCCGGCGATGTTGGTCCGCTCATAGGTCAGCAGATATTTGGCGTAGGTCCAGCCGTCACTCTCGGTACCGACCAGATTCTCGACCGGCACCTCGACATCGGTGAAGAACACCTCGTTCACCTCCTGCTCGCCGTCGATCAGCGTGATCGGGCGGACCTCGATGCCGGGGGTCTTCATGTCGATCAGCAGGAAGCTGATCCCCTCCTGCTTCTTGGCGGCGGGATCGGTGCGGACGAGGCAGAAGATCATGTCGGCATGCTGGCCCAGCGTCGTCCAGGTCTTCTGCCCGTTGACGACATAGACCTCGCGGCCATCCCGCGTCTCGCGCACCGCGGTGGTCTTGAGCCCGGCGAGATCGGAGCCGGCGCCGGGTTCCGAATAGCCCTGGCACCACCAGTCGGAGCCGTCGAGGATGCGCGGCAGCCAGTGGCGCTTCTGCTCTTCCGACCCGTATTTGATCAGCACCGGCCCCAGCATGTTGACGCCGAACGGCACGACGCGCGGCGCGTGCGCGAGCGCGGATTCATTGTCGAAGATGAACCGCTGGATCACGCTCCAGCCCGGCCCGCCCCATTCGCGCGGCCAGTGATTGGCAAGCCAGCCGCGGTCGTTGAGGATCGCGTGCCATTCCTCCATGTCGGCCTTGCGCAGCCGGCGGCCCTCGCGGACCAGCGTCGAGAGACGCGCGGGGAGTTTTTCGCGGAAGAAGTCGCGCACCTCCTCGCGGAAGGCCTCTTCGTCGGGTGTGAAGCTCAGATCCATGACCATGTGACTCCTGATGATGGAGTCCATGTGCCACAGTCGATCACGAAATTGAAGGACCGGTATGGTCGGGAGGACGGAAAATACGGGTGGGTGCGACGCAGGTTAATCCTGACGGTATCGCGTGCCGTCACGATCCTCCCCCGCCAGGGGGAGGATCGAGGTCATCAGAAGCGGTAGCTGAGCCAGCCGGCGAGGAAGTCCGAGTTCTTGTACCCGGCGCGGGTCAGTGACGACCCCGCGATCAGATGCTCGTAACGGCCAGTGAAGGACAGCCGCGACGAGATCGGATAGACCGCCTGGAAGCGGATCGTGTCGGCGATCTTGCTGCCCGACACATTCTGCGTGCCGGCAAAGGCGCTGCCATTGGCGCGGTACACCGCGTCATTTTGCGAATCGCGCCACGACAGCTGATATTCCGCGGTCAGGCGCAACTTGTCGAGCACGGTGAAGCTGACGTTCGGCGCGACCGCGATCAGGTTGGTCGGCGTCGCGAACAGCTGATAGCTGTAATAGATGTTGTTGCCGAACGGTGCGAGCGCGGTGCGCAGCGTGCCGTTCCCATAGGCACCACCACCGCTGGCATAATCCGCGTGGAAGCCGACGCGCGGTGCGTTGCGGCCCTTGCCGAGCTTGTAGGTCTGCGCGAGCAGGATCAGCCACGCCTTGATCGAGCGGTTATCATAGCTGCCGCCCTGATAATTGACCGTCCAGTCGAGATTGACCGGCCCCGCATCGCCCCAGAAATGCAGCCCGTAGAAATTGCGGACCTCGCGCGCATTGTCGGTGCCCCAGACCGCGTTGCGGTTGCGTAGCCGCCAGAGGAACGGATCGAGATAGAGCTTCGACCCGCCGAACAGCGTGTCGGGCAGGACGACGCCGGTCGAGATGCCCGAGAAGCGCCGCGCGCTTTCCGCATCGTCGTCGCGCGTGCCCTGCGTGCCGTAGGCGGTCGGCTTGAAGTCGAACACGTCGGCGCGCACGCCCGCGGTCCGCGCCCAGGCGCGAAAGCCGTTGAACCCGAAATACAGCGTGTTGTTGTCGCGCGGCACGACCATCAGGTTTGGCCCGTCAGCAAAGGTCTGGCGACCATAGCGGACCCCGACATCGACATCGGCGACGGTGCCCGTCAGGTCGACGAACGCCTGCTGCACCGCGAGCTTGTTGCGCAGGTTCGGCAGCACGTTACCGAGATTTTCACCCTCGAGCGTGCCGTGCGCGACCTCGCCATAGAAGCGCAGATGCTCGCCGACATGCAGGTCCGCGCCGCCGAACAGGCGAAGGATGTCCTGCCGCTGCGCCTCGCTGTCGCGCAGATTGGGGTTGGTGGTGTGGTTGACGCGCAGCCGCGCCTCGCCCGACAGCGTCAGGTAGACGTCGCCATCGGCGGCGATCGAGATGAATTTCAGCTGGTCGATGATGTCCTTGCGCTTGGCCGGGTCGCGCAGTTTCGACCAGTCCTCCGCCCAGCGTGACTGGTTGTAGCCGCCCGCGGTGACGCCGTCGCCGACCGCGGCATTGGGATAGCTCTCGGCGATCGGCGAGGCCGCGCTGGTGCCGGCGGCGTCCTTGGACACGGGACCGAGCCGTTCGCGCGCCTTGGGCGGTGCGCTTTCGGGAGCAGCCTGTTGCGGCGCGGCCTGGGCGAGCGCCATTGCGGGAAGGGTCGCGACGGCAAAGCCGGCCGCATGGCGCACGCGGCGCATCATCATCGAGGTCATAAAAGCTATGCGGTACTGGTCGCGGGGCCGGCCAGCGCCGGCCCCGTCGGGATCATGCGGCAGGAGCGGCGGCGGTCGTGATCGGCGCCGGTGCGAGTTCGGGCAGCTGGCCCGACAGCGCCGCGTTCAGCTTGTCGCGGTCGAGCGCACCTTCCCAGCGGGCGACGACGATCGTCGCGACCGCGTTGCCGATGAAGTTGGTCAGGCTGCGGCACTCGCTCATGAAGCGGTCGACGCCGAGGATCAGCGCCATGCCCGCGATCGGCACGGTCGGCACGATCGACAGCGTGGCCGCCAGCGTGATGAAGCCCGCACCGGTGACGCCCGCGGCGCCCTTGGACGAGATCATCGCGACGACGAGCAGCAGCAGTTCCTGGCCCAGCGTCAGGTCGGTGTTCGTCGCCTGTGCGATGAACAGCGCGGCCAGCGTCATGTAGATGTTGGTACCGTCGAGGTTGAACGAATAGCCGGTCGGCACGACCAGCCCGACGACCGACTTCTCGCAGCCCGCAGCCTCCATCTTCTGGATCAGGTTCGGAAGCGCGGCCTCCGACGACGAGGTGCCGAGCACCAGCAGCAGTTCGGCCTTCAGATACTTGATCAGCTTGAAGATCGAGAAGCCCGTCAGACGCGCGACGGTGCCGAGGATGACGACGACGAACAGCGCCGCGGTCAGGTAGAAGGTCGCGACCAGCGCGCCGAGATTGGCGAGGCTGCCGATCCCGTATTTGCCGATCGTGAACGCGATCGCGCCGAACGCACCCAGCGGGGCGGCGCGCATCAGGATGCCGACCAGCTTGAAGACGATCAGGCTGAGACGCTCGAGGAAGTTGAGCACGGGCTTGGCAGGCTCGCCGACCAGGCTCAGCGAAATGCCGAACAGGATCGCGATCAGCAGGATCTGCAGGATGTTGCCGTCGGTGAACGCGCTGACCATCGTGTCCGGGATGATGCTCATCAGGAACCCGGTGATCGTCGTCTCATGCGCCTTGACCGTATAGTCGGCGATGCCCTTGGTATCGAGCGAGGCGGCGTCGATGTTCATCCCCGCGCCCGGCTGGACGACATTGGCGACGATCAGACCGACGATCAGGGCAAGCGTCGAGAAGAACAGGAAATAGGCGAACGCCTTGCCCGCGACGCGACCGACCGCGCCCAGTTCCTTCATGCCCGCGATACCGGTGACGAGCGTCAGGAAGATCACCGGGGCGATGATCATCTTCACCAGCTTGATGAACGCGTCGCCGAGCGGCTTCAGCGCCGCGCCGTACGTCGGATAGAAATGCCCGAGCGCTGCACCCAGCGCGATCGCGATCAGCACCTGGATATAGAGCTGGCTGGTCCAGCCTTTGCGTGCCGGCGTTTCCGCGACCGCATATGTCTGGGATGGTAGGGTCAACATCGCCTCCTGAAAGTCTCGTCCACTCACGCGGGACGTTAGTGAGGGCGGTAATGCCGGGCCGGACCCCGGACTACAAGTGATCACGTCAAGCACGCCAAACCCTTGGATTCGCGTGAGTTTGCTCCGTACCGATGCTTCGAACGTGCGGAAAATGCACATTTTTGCCGATGGCGTCACACGAATCTGTGTGATAATCCGCACAGATGAGACGGACTCGATCCTCGCTGGTGACGACCGCGTTGGCGGTGCTGATGGCGTTCGCCGCGCTGGGCGTGATCGTCTCGGTGGTCGCCTCCGTCTATGGCCGGCGGACGGTGGCGGATGCGACTGCCGCGGTCCGGCTCCGGGCGATGCAACAGACGCGCAGCAACCTGCGGCTGCTTGAGGCGGAACTGCAGACCTACCGCCTGCTCCCGGTCATGCTCGGCGAATATACCGATGTCCGCGCGGCCCTCGCGTCGGGCACGGTCGATCCGGCGCTCAACGCCAAGCTCGCGCTGCTCGCGGCGCGCACCGGTGCACCGGTCATCTATGCGCTCGATACACAGGGGATGACGATCGCCGCGTCGAATGCGGACCGCCCCGACAGCTTTCTCGGCCATGATTATCGCTACCGCGACTATTTCACCAAGGCGATGGCGTCGGGCGCGACCGAATTCTTCGCGCTGGGCAGCGTCAGCGGACGCCCCGGCCTCTATCTCTCGCGACGGATCGACCGCGCGGGACGGCCGCTTGGCGTCGTCGTCGTCAAGGTCGAGTTCGACCGCATCGCGCAGGCCTGGATCCAGGATCACATGGCGACCTTCGTCGTCGATGCGGACGGCGTGATCCTGATCTCCAGCGACCCGCGACTCGAATTCCACACGACGCGCGCGCTATCCCCTGCGCGGCGTCGGACACTCGCGCAGACGCGGCAGTTCGGCACGCTGCCGCTGCTCCGCGCACCGCTGACGCTGGCGGACGACCGGTCGCGCCTCGGCGACGGGACGC
>NZ_JPJC01000263.1:0-3523 GCF_000733135.1 Sphingomonas sp. FUKUSWIS1 | reverse complement strand
GCGGGCTGGCATCTGGTCCATATGGAGCCGCTCGACGCGGCGCTGCGCAGTGCGGCGGTGCGGACGCGCTCGGCGACGACGATCGCCGCGCTGGCGACGATCGCGGCAATGCTCGGCGCATGGTGGCTGCACCAGCGCCGCAAGCGCAACGCCGGTGCGCGCGCCGAACTCGAGGCCGAGGTGGCACGCCGCACCGCCGAGCTCAGCGCCACCGCGGACCGGCTGCAGATCGAGGTCGAGCAGCGCGAAGCCGCCGACCAGCGCTTCCGCCAGGCACGCGAGGAGCTCGCCCATGCCAACCGTGTCGGCTCGATCGGCACGATTACCGCCAGCGTCGCGCACGAGATCAACCAGCCGGTCGCCGCGATCCGCACCTTTGCCGACAATGCCGCCGCGTTCCTTGCGCGCGACGAACCCGCGCGCGCCGCGACCAACCTGCAGGCGATCGTCGAGCTGACCAGCCGGATCGGCACGATCACCGCGGGGCTGCGCCGCTATGCCAGGCGCGGCGCGGGCTCGATCGGCCCGGTCGCGCTCGACGCGGCGATCGACGGCGTCCGCCTGCTGATCGGCGACCGCTTCCGGGCGAAGGGCGTGACGCTCGACCTGCCGAGCGGGCCCGAGGCGCGGCTGACCGTGATCGCCGGCCGCGTCCGCCTCGAACAGGTGCTCGTCAACCTGCTCCAGAACGCGCTCGACGCGGTTGCCGAGCGGCCCGATGCGCGCGTCGACGTCACCGTCGGGCGCAAGGGCCGCGATGTCGTGCTGACCGTCGCCGACAACGGCCCCGGCATCGATCCCGGCATCGCCGACGACCTGTTCACACCGTTCGCGACCAGCAAGACCGACGGCCTTGGCCTCGGGCTCGGCATCGCGCGCGACATCATGACCGAGTTCGGCGGCACGCTCGACCTCGTCCCTGCTCCACGAGGCGCCGTCTTCCGCATGATCCTGGTAAAAGCATGAGTGAGCAGAGCGTCCTGCTCGTCGACGACGACGACGTGCTGCGCGGTGCGCTCGAACAGTCGTTCGAACTCGCCGGCATCGCGGTGATCGCCGAGCGCGACCCGACCGTCGCGCTTGCGCGGATCGATGCGGGATTCGACGGCGCGGTGGTGTCCGACATCCGCATGCCCAAGATGGACGGGCTCGAACTGTTCCGCCGCATCGCCGCGATCGATCACGAGATCCCGGTGCTGCTGATGACCGGCCACGGCGACGTCGCGATGGCGGTCGCAGCGCTCAAGAACGGTGCGTTCGACTTCATCCCCAAGCCGTTTGCGACCGATCACCTGATCGCGGGCGCGAGGCGGGCGCTCGAGATGCGCCGCCTCGTCCTCGACAATCGCCGGCTGCGCGCCGCCGCCGAGGAGACGATCGGCGCCGAACCGCTGATCGGCGAGACCCCGGTGATGGTCCGGCTGCGCGAGACGATGCGCCAGATCGCGCAGGCCGATATCGACGTGCTGGTCGAGGGCGAGACCGGGACCGGCAAGGAGCTGGTCGCGGTGCTGCTCCACCGCTGGAGCAACCGCCGCTCGCGCCCGTTCGTGGCGGTCAACTGCGCCGCGCTGCCCGAGGCGGTCGCGGAGATCGAGCTGTTCGGTCATGACGGCGATTCACGCCTGCCCCGCACCGGCCGGATCGAGGCGTCGAACCGCGGCACATTGTTCCTCGACGAGATCGAGAGCACCTTGCCCGCGGTTCAGGCCAAGCTGCTCCGTGTGCTCGAGGAGCGCGAGGTCATGCCGGTCGGCGGCGACCTGCCCCGCGCGCTCGACCTGCGCGTGATCGCGGCGGCGAAACCCGGGCTCGACCAGGCGGTCGAGGATGGCCGGTTCCGCGCCGAACTGCTGTTCCGGCTCGACGCGGTGCGGCTGCGCATCCCGCCGCTGCGCGAACGGCGCGACGACGTGCCGCTGCTGTTCGGGCATCTGCTGCACCAGGCCGCCGAGCGGTTCGGGCGCGAGGTGCCGACGATCGACACCGCGACGCTCGCCTATCTCGGCCAGCATGACTGGCCGGGCAATGTCCGCGAGCTCGACAATCTGGCGAAACGGCTGGTGCTGCGCGTCGAGGCGGATGCGCCGGCGGACGAGGATGGCGACCTGCCGCTTCCCGCGCGTGTCGACAAGTTCGAGGAGGCGACGATCCGCGCGACGTTGCATCAGGTCAGCGGCGACGTCCGCTCCGCGCTCGCCGCACTCGGCATCCCGCGCAAGACCTTCTACGACAAGCTGAAACGCCACGAGATCGACGTCGAGGCCTATCGACCGACCAAGTCCCAACCGTCATCCTGACAAAAGTCAGGACCCAGGGTTACAGGGGTAGCGGTCGTGGCTCTGGGTCCTGACTTTCGTCAGGATGACGGCGGTATGGCTACCCTAAGTCGGAATGACCGGCACCACCCCGCCCTGCCGCGTCGCCACGAACCGCGCGAGCGGCGGTCCGATCAGCAAGACGCCCAGGAACCGCATCACCTGCAACGCCATCACGAACGGCACGTCGACCGGGCTCGACGCGGCGATGATCGCGACCGAATCCATCCCGCCGGGGCTCGACGCAAGATAGGCGGTGACCGGATCGATCCCCGCCCAGCGTGTCAGCGCCGCCGCGATCCCGCCACAGAATGCGATCAGCAGCCCGACCGACAGCAGGATCCGCGGCATCGCCTTGCCCGCCACCCGGAGCGTATCGCGCGTGAACGACAGCCCGATCTTCCACCCGACCACCGCATAGCTGATCGCGAGCAGCCATTGCGGCAGCACCGGCTGCGCGATCCCGGTGACGTTGAGCACCCCGCCCAGCACAAGAGGTCCGAGCAGCGCGCCCGCCGGCAGCCGCAGCTTGACGCCGAGAACCGCGCCGACGCCGGCGATCGCCACCGTCCGCAACACGGCGACCGGATCGACGCCCACGAACCACGCCGCGGCCGGATGATGCCCGCTGCCGCCGCCGACCATCACCGCCGCCAGTACCGAGGCGACGACCGCGACGCACACGACGCGCGTATAGGTCATCACCGCGACCAGCCGCGAATCCGCGCCGTAGGCCTGTGCCATCAGCACCATCGCGCTGGCAGCACCCGGCGTCGAACCCCATACCGCGACCGTCCCCGGCAGCACCTGCCAGCGGCTGAGCAGATAGCCGAGCACGCTGCTGGCCGCGAGCGTCGCGACATTGACCGCGAGGAACACCGGCCAGTGCTGCGCGACGGTCGCGACGATCCCGGTGGTGATCGACCCCGCGATCAGCGTCCCCACCGCCGCCTGTGCGCCGCGAAAGGCGAGGATCGGCACCCCCAGCGACCAGCCGCGCACCGCGAGCACGACCGCCGCGATCATCGGTCCGAGCAACAGCCCCGCGGGCAGTCCGATCCATTCCAGCGCCCCCGCCACCAGCGCCGACAGCGCGACCAGCAGAGCCCAGCGCCAGATCATGCCTTGGTCGCGAACCAGATCACGTGACGCGCGCCGCCCTTGCGCGTCGCGCGTGCGACGATCTCGTCGACCGCGAACCCCGC
>NZ_JPJC01000262.1:2749-18775 GCF_000733135.1 Sphingomonas sp. FUKUSWIS1 | reverse complement strand
CTGATCCGGCCCAAGGCCTATGCCGGCGTGATCGGATCGTTCGTGCGGACGTGGGAACGCTATGGCGCGGCGGATACCGCGTTCATCGCCGGGCGCAATTTCCATGTCGGCCAGGCGGGCGACGAGGTCGACAATGTGATCGGCGAGGGATTCCTGCGCGGCGTCCCCGGCGTCGACTGGCAGAAGGCGGCGAACGTCGTCCTGTTCAACGCGTTCGAGCGGCGCCGGCCGCGCTATCTGGTCGACGGCTATTTCGCGGTCGACGATCGCAGCCCCGAGGGGACGCCGCAGCGGTCACGCTCGGGGTCGGCGACGATGGGCATGGCGCTCAATGACTATTACGCAGCGAAGGTGGCGGCAGGCACGGCACACCCCGCCGAGGCCGCGCTGCTCGAGACGCGCGCGCGGAACTGGCGCAACGTCTGGGATCCGCGCGCGGCGAGCGACGGCTATACCGGGTTCGTGGGGCCACGCTTCGCCGACGGACGTTTCCAGCCGAACGACCCCAAGCGCGGCTGGGACGGCAAGACGCACGACAATTTCGGCTTCTACGAGGGGACGGGCTGGATCTACTCCTATGCCGCGGTCCACGACGTTCCGGGCATGGTCGCGATCATGGGTGGGCGCGCGGCGTTCACGCGGCGGTTGCAGCATGCGTTCGACGCGGGGCTGATCGACTTCACCAACGAGCCGTCCTTCTCGACGCCCTGGCTGTTCAGCGAGGTCGGGCGCCCCGATCTGACGAGCAAATATGCCGATATCGTCTTCCGGCGGTTTACCGCGGACGCCTATCCCGGCGACGAAGACAGCGGCGCGATGAGTTCGCATTACGTGTTCAACCGCCTCGGGCTGTTCCCGAAACTCGGCAGCGACCTCTATTACCTCCACGCGCCGCACCAGCCGCGGAGCCGGATCACGCTCGAGGGCGGGCGGACTTTCACGATCGTCGCGCGCGGGCAGGGGGCGGGGACGCGCTACATCCGCGCGGCGCGGCTCAACGGGCGACCGCTCGATACGCCGTTCGTCTCGCAGGCGGCAATCCTGCAGGGCGGGACGCTCGAGCTCGATCTGGGTCATACGCCGAACGACTGGGGTCGCGCGGCGTCGTCGCTCCCCTGAGACCCGATCGGCGTCAGCGCCAATGTGCGCCGGGTTCGCCGGAAATCACGGTCTTTGGTGCCGCGCTCAGCCGGCGGATCAGGGCGGTCTCCGCCTTGCGATACGGCGTGCCGTCGGCGCGGAAGACCTCGTGGAACCAGATCGTCGGCTCCTCCATCACATAGGGCTTCTTCCAGCTGTCCCAGGGCAGCCGCGTCTGCGTCTTTCCATCGACGAACCCCCAGTTCATCATCGCGACATTGTAGCGCTTGGCGATCGGCAGCGAGCCGTCGAACGTCGATCCGTTGCCGCGCGCCATATATTCGGTGCACAGGATCGGCCGGTCATACGGCAGCAACTGGCGCACGCGCGCCTCGAACGTCTCGGGCCAGCTGTAATCGTGGAAGCTGATGACGTCGGACTGGCCGAGCTGCAGCGTCTCCATCGGCGACAGCTTGCCACCGGTCGGGGTCCAGTCGTCATGCTGCCACACGCCCGACGTCAGCGGCTGTGACGGGTCGGTGTCACGTGCCCAGTCGAACGCCTGCGCGAGAAGCGCGCGGACGAGCGGTTCCTTGCCCTCCTGGCCCCTATACTGGTCGGCGCCATTGTCGGGTTCGTTCCAGACGTCCCAGCCGAGGATGCGGTCGTCTTTGGCGAATGCCCCGACGATCCCCTGCACATAGGCCTTGTACGCGGGGTAGCGGCTCCGGTCGCGCAATCCCGGCAGGCCCGGACCCTGCACCCAGCCCGAATTGTGGACGCCGGGAATCGGCGGATGCTGGGGCCCGAGCTTCGGATCGGGATCCCAGCAGCTGTCGAACAGCACGAACAGCGGGCGGATGCCGTGCGCGTGCGCGATCGTCAGGAACGCGTCGATGCGGCGCTTGAAGCCTTCGGGATCCTGGACCCAGAGCTGGTCGTGGAGGAACACGCGCATCGTGTTCATCCCGATCGCTTGGGCGAGGCCGAGTTCGTATTCGATCCGCTTGGGATCCCAGGTCGCCGCCTGCCACATTTCGAGCTGGTTGATCGCGGAGGCGGGGGTGTAGTTCGCGCCCACCAGCCAAGGCTGTCTCGCGTACCAGGCCTTGGCCTGCGCCTCGGTCCAGCGCGGGCGGGCATCGGCGGTGCCGACGCTTAGCACAGTCGTCGTCGCCGCGAGCGCGGCCAGCAATAGCTTGCCCATGTCTTCCTCCCCTGTCGGTCATTCTCGTTGCAGATCAGGTACGTCAGGCCGAATTGACCGTAGGCCAGGCCGGTCCAACGCGGAACCGGTGAAACAATTGCTTCTTCGTCGCACATAATTATAGGATTAGTAATAGGCGTCGCGCGGGTCAGCGGCGGCCGCGAACGGGAGCCCGGTTCTGGAAAAGCGTTTGATCTCGCCCGATCGGGTGATCGCAGCGGGTTCGCTATTCGCCGTCAGCCATGTCAGGCGCGGTCGATGAGCTATACCGTCGCTGGCGACTGGGGCACGAGCAACCTGCGGCTCTACCGGATCGAGGACGGTGCGGTTGTCGATCGCGCCGCCGGGCCCGGTATCGGGGACCTTGGCGACCAGACACCCGAACAGGTGCTGCGCGGCGCGCTCGCACGCTGGCGCGCGACATCGGAGCCGCGCGCGATCCATCTCTGCGGCATGGTGGGGTCGCGCAACGGCTGGATCGAGATTCCCTATGTCGACTGTCCTGCCGATCCGGCAATCTGGGCGGCAGGATCGGCGCGCGCGATGGTCGACCGGATCCCCGTCACGATCGGCGCGGGGCTTGCCTGCACGCGCGGCTCTGGCGCACCCGATGTGATGCGCGGCGAGGAGACGCAGATCTTCGGTGCGATGGCGCTTATGCCCGAGCTTGCATCCGGACGTCATCTGATCGCGCTGCCCGGTACGCACAGCAAATGGGCGAGTGTCGAGGACGGCCGGGTGGCCGGGTTCCAGACCTTCGTGACGGGCGAGCTGTTCGCGCTGCTGCGGCGGCATTCGACGTTGACGCGTGCGGCGGCGGATGATGGCGCGGCCGAGGATGACGCCATCGGTTTCGACGCTGGGCTCGACCGTATCGCCGAGGGCGGGCATTTGCTCGGCGCGCTGTTCGAGACGCGGGCAGCGCAACTGCGCACGGGCGCCAGCGGCCGCTGGGCGCTGGGGTTCCTGTCCGGGCTGGTCATTGGTGCCGAGATCGCCGAGATCCTGCCCGCGGCCACCGGCACCATCACGCTGATCGGTGATCCGGCGCTCGCCGACCGCTATGGCCGCGCGCTCGCGGCACGCGGCCTTGGCGCTACCGTTCATACCGGCGAAGCCTGTGCGCTTGCCGGCCTTGCCTTGCTGGAGACACCATGACCGTCGATGATCTGCTAGCATCGGGCACCGCGCCCATCGTCGCCATCCTGCGCGGCGTCGCACCCGACGAGGTGCTGGCGATCGGCGAGGCGCTGGTCGACGCCGGCATCCGCCTGATCGAGGTGCCGTTCAATTCGCCGGACCCGGCGACGAGCATCCGCATGTTGCAGCAGGCGTTCGGCGACCGGGCCGCGATCGGCGGGGGGACGGTGCTCGACATCGCCGCGGTCGAGGCGCTGGCCGCGACCGGCGGCACGATCATGGTGACGCCCAACACCAACCCCGCCGTCATCGCCCGCGGCGTCGAACTCGGGCTCGAGCCCATGCCCGGGTTCGTCACGCCGAGCGAGGCGTTCCAGGCGATCGCCGCGGGTGCACGACGCCTGAAGCTGTTTCCCGCGGTCGCGTTCGGACCCGCTTATCTGAAGGCGGTGCGCGAGATCCTGCCGAAGACCGTCCGTGTCTGGGCAGTCGGCGGCACGGGGGCGGACAATCTCGCCGATTGGCTGGCGGCGGGTGCCGAGGGGATCGGCGTCGGTGGCGCGCTCTACAAGCCCGGCGACAGCGCCGCCACCGTCGGCACGCGCGCCCGCGCACTCGTCGCAGCCTGGCAGGCGGCGCGGTCCGTGTAACGCGGGGCTTGGGTAGCGCGGTCGTCCGCAATCCTAGGCCAGGATAGTCCGATCGATATCGGCGATCCGGCGGACGCCCGTCAGCGCCATCGCGACGCGCATCTCGCGCTCGATCAGCGTCAGCAGCAGGTCGACCCCGGCCTCGCCCCGCGCGGCCAGCGCATAGACCCAGGCGCGGCCGAGCAGCACGCCCTCCGCGCCGAGTGCAAGCATCCGCACGACGTCTAGCCCCGACCGTACGCCGGAGTCCGCCAGCACCGTGACCTGGCCGCGGACCGCGTCCGCGATCGCCGGCAGTGCGCGTGCAGTCGACAGCACGCCGTCGAGCTGGCGGCCGCCATGGTTGGAAACGATAATGCCGTCCGCGCCGATCTTCACCGCCTCGCGCGCATCCTCGACGTCGAGGATCCCCTTGATGATCAGCGGCCCATCCCAGGCCGAGCGGATCCATTCGAGATCGGCCCAGCCGATCGACGGATCGAAGTTCGCGCCGAGCCAGCCCATATAGTCATTGAGCCCGCTGTTGCTGCCGAGCACGGGTTCGAGGTTGCCGAGCTTGTGCGGCCGCCCGCGCAGCCCGACGTCCCACGCCCAGCCGGGCCGGCCCATCGCCTGCAGGACGCGCTTCAAGGGGGCGCCCGCGCCGGACATGCCGGAATGCGCGTCGCGGTACCGCGCGCCCGGGACCGGCATATCGACGGTGAAGACGAGCGCTTCCGCACCTATCTGTTTCGCAGTGGCGATCAGGTCGCGCATGAACGCCCGGTCGCGGATGACGTAGAGCTGGAACCACAGCGCACCCGTACCGCTCGCCTGCTTCACCTCCGACAAGGGGCAGATCGAAACGGTCGACAGGCAGAAGGGCACGCCAGCGGTGGTCGCGGCACGGGCTGCCTGGGTTTCGCCGCGCCGATGATACATGCCGCTGATCCCGACCGGGCCGAGCGCAACGGGCAGCGCCATCGTCCGCCCGAACAGCGACGTCGTCAGATCGATGTCGGCGACGTCGCGCAGCACGCGCTGGCGCAGCGCAATGTCGGCGAGGTCGTCGACATTGCGCCGCAGAGTCTGCTCCGCATAGGCGCCGCCATCCGCATAATCGAACAGGAAGCGCGGCAGCCGCCGTCGGGCGGCTTCGCGGAAGTCGTGCGTCGAGGCGATGATCATGACGCGATCAGTATCGCACTTCCGCCGATACCGCATAACGTTCGAGCGATGCGGGCTTCATCTCGATCGAATAGCCCGGCCGCGTCGGCGGCATATAGGCGGCATCGCGGATGACGCAGGGATCGACGAAATGCTCGTGCAGATGATCGACATATTCGATCACCCGACCCTCGCGCGTGCCCGAAAAGCACAGATAGTCGATCATCGACAGGTGCTGGACATATTCGCACAGTCCCACGCCGCCGGCATGCGGACAGACCGGCAGGTCGTGCTTGGCCGCCATCAGCAGGACTGCGAGCACTTCGTTGACGCCGCCGAGACGGCACGCGTCGATCTGCACGACGTCGATCGCGCCTGCGTCCATGAACTGTTTGAACAAAATGCGGTTCTGGCACATCTCGCCGGTCGCGACCTTGACCGATCGGATCCCGCGGCGGATCTTGGCATGGCCCAGCACGTCGTCGGGGCTGGTCGGCTCCTCGATGAACCACGGGTTCGCGAAGGCGAGCGCGTTGACCCATTCGATCGCTTGGTCGACCTCCCAGATCTGGTTGGCATCGATCATCAGCTTGGCATCGGGACCGATCGCCTCGCGCGCGATCCGCAGCCGGCGGATATCGTCGTCGAGATCGCGCCCGACCTTCAGCTTGATATGATCGAACCCGGCATCGACCGCCTCGCGCGCCAGCCGGTAGAGCTTCTCGTCCGAATAGCCGAGCCAGCCCGCCGACGTCGTGTAGCAGGGAAAGCCCTCGGCCTTGAGCGTCGCGACGCGCTCCGCCTTGCCCTCGGCGCGCTTGGTGAGAAGCGCGAGCGCCTCGTCGGGCGTGATGCAGTCGGTGATGTATCGGAAGTCGATCGTGCGGACGAGTTCCTCAGGCGTCATGTCCGCGACCAGCTGCCAGACCGGCTTGCCGACGCTCTTCGCCCACAGATCCCACACCGCGTTGACGACGGCGCCTGTCGCCAGATGGATCGCGCCCTTGTCGGGGCCGATCCAGCGCAGCTGGCTGTCATTGGTGACGTGGCGCCAGAACCGCCCGGCATCCGCCGCGATCCAGTCGAGGTCGAGCCCGATCACCCGCTCGCGCAGTGCGCCGATCGCGGCGACGCAAATCTCGTTGCCGCGCCCGATCGTGAAGGTCAGGCCGTGCCCTTCGAGCCCGGCCGTGTCCGTCTCCAGCACGACATAGGCGGCGGAATAATCGGGGTCGGGATTCATCGCGTCCGAGCCGTCGAGCGAAAGGCTCGTCGGGAAGCGGACGTCGCGAATGCGCAGCCCGGTGATCGTCGTCATGCGCGCGATTCCACGACGCGCTGGGTCTGCTCGCCAAGGCCTTCGATGCCGAGGCGCATGACATTGCCCACCGCCAGATATTTGGGCGGCTTCTGGCCGAGGCCGACGCCGGGGGGCGTGCCGGTCGAGATCACGTCGCCCGACTGGAGGCTCATGAAGCGGCTGAGATAGGACACGATCTCGGCCACCCCGAACACCATCGTCGCGGTCGTGCCATCCTGATACTGGTGACCATCGACCTCTAGCCACAGCCGCAACGCCTGCGGATCGGGCACCTCGTCGGCCGTGACAAGCCACGGGCCGATCGGGCCGAACGTGTCGCAGCCCTTGCCCTTGTCCCAGGTGCCGCCCCGCTCGAGCTGGTATTCGCGCTCGCTGACGTCGTTGATGACGCAATAGCCCGCGACATGCGCCATCGCATCGGCTTCGTCGATATAGCGCCCGGGCTTGCCGATCACGACGCCGAGTTCGACTTCCCAGTCGAGCTTGGTCGAGCCGCGGGGCATTTCGACCGCGTCGTCGGGGCCGCAGATCGCGCTCGTCCATTTGTTGAAGATGACCGGCTCCTTGGGCACGTCCATCCCGCTTTCGGCGGCGTGATCGCTGTAATTGAGGCCGATGCAGATGAACTTGCCGACCGCGCCGACGCAGGCGCCGT
The DNA here is from genome assembly GCF_000733135.1 of Sphingomonas sp. FUKUSWIS1. Taxonomy (NCBI): domain Bacteria; kingdom Pseudomonadati; phylum Pseudomonadota; class Alphaproteobacteria; order Sphingomonadales; family Sphingomonadaceae; genus Sphingomonas; species Sphingomonas sp. FUKUSWIS1. The sequence goes on along the minus strand of NZ_JPJC01000262.1, from coordinate 11,576 downwards.
AGCGCGGCGTGCCGTCGACCAGCGGCAACGTCGCCGGGTCGATCGCCGCCAGCGTCGCGATCCCCTCGGGCGTCAGCGCATCGCCGGCAATGTCGCCCACGACCCCCGACAGATCGCGGATCGCACCATCGGCATCGAGCATGCCGGGCTTTTCATGGCCGATCGGGCCGTAGCGTAACAGTTTCATGGAGCAAACGTCCTCTGGTTCTAGGTCGTGGGGAAGGAGGTGGTTAGTTGACCCAGCCGCCGTCGATGACATGGGTCGTGCCGGTGGTGAATGCACTCTCGTCGGACGCAAGGTACAGCGCGAGGGCTGCGATCTCCTCGGGGCGGCCAAGGCGGCCGACGGGCTGGCGCGCGACGAAGGCGGCGGTCGCCTCTTCGAGCGGAATACCGGCCGCGCTCGCCTGCTCGGCGACGCGCTGGCGCAGCGACGGGGAATCGATCGTCCCCGGGCAGATCGCGTTGCAGCGGACGCCGCGCAGGACATAGTCGGCCGCGATCGCCTTGGTCAGACCGATCACCGCGGCCTTGGTCGTGCCATAGGCGAAGCGGTTGGGAATGCCCTTCACGCTCGATGCGATCGAGGCGAGGTTGACGATCGATCCGCTGCCCTGCGCGAGCATGCCCGGCAAGAAGGCGCGGCACAGCCGGTACATCGACGTGACGTTCAGGGACATCGAAAACGCAAAGGCGTCCTCGTCGCAGGCCAGGATATCGCCCGCATGGACATAGCCTGCACCGTTGACGAGGATGTCGATGTCGCCGATCTGGGCCGGGAGCGCCGCGACCGCTTCCGCATCGGTGACGTCGAGCATGATGGGCGTGACGCCCGGGACGGTCGCGAGCAGCTCGCCGTTCAGGTCGGCGGCGTAGACCGTCGCGCCCTGTTCGACGAACGCCTCCGCGATCGATCGGCCGATGCCCTGCGCCGCAGCGGTCACCAGCGCGCGTTTACCGTTCAGTCTCAATGGATCGTCCTCATGGTAGGGGAAAGGGGGGCGTCGGTCGCGCCGCGCGCGAACAGCGCGACGACCGCGAAACAGATCAGCGGCAACGCCATCGCGACGTGAAGGCCACCCGCTGCGCCCGCGATCAGGCCCATCACCGGGGGCACGAGCGCGCCACCGATGATCGCCATGATGATCAGCGACGAGCCGATCGTCGCGCGCGGTCCGAGATCGCGGACGCCGAGCGCGAAGATCGTCGGGAACATGATCGACATGAAGAAGCTAGTCAGCCCCAGCGCACCGACCGCGATCCAGCCGCCCGACAGCATCGCCACCGCGCACAGCGCGATGTTGGCGACCGCACAGCCGAACAGCAACCGGGTCGCCGGCAGCCTGTGCATCAGCGCGGCGCCGATGAACCGCCCCGCCATGAACAGCACGAGGCTGAGCGACAGGAGATAGGCGGCCGAGCGCTCGGGCGTGGCGGGCAGGCTGTCCTTCACGAAATCGACGAAGAAGCTCCAGATGCCGACCTGTGCGCCGACATAGAAGAATTGCGCGACCACCGCGCGCCACAGCCCCGGCGCGCGCAGGACCGTGAACAGCCCGTCATGCGCGCTGTCGTCGGTCTTGGTGTCGAGCGCGGGGAGGCGGACCAGTGCGATGGCGGCGCCGACCAGCACGACGATGATCGCCAGCAGCAGATACGGCAATTGCACCATGCGCGCCTCGGCGACGCGATAGGCAACCAGCTGCGCCTGCGGCATCGTCGTCAGCGTTGCCGCGTCATGCTCGACGCCTGAGAAGATGAACAGACCGCCGATCGTCGGCGCGAGCACCGCGCCGAAACCGTTGAACGCCTGGGCGAGGTTCAGCCGCTGTGAGGCGCGCGCCGGATCGCCGAACGCGACGATATAGGGATTGGCGGCAGTTTCTAGGAAGGCAGCACCCGACGCCAGCACGAACAAAGCGCCGAGAAAGGCCGCATATTCGCGGACTTCGGCGGCGGGCCAGAACAGCAAAGCGCCGATCGCGTACAGCGCCAGTCCGGTCAATATGCCGGCGCGGTATCCGAAGCGGCGCATGACCAGACCCGCGGGCAGCGCCATCACGAAATAGCCGACATAGAAGACGAACTGGATCAGGCCGGCCTGCGCGCGGTTGAGGTCGAGGGCCTTCTGGAACTGGCGAATCAGGATGTCGTTGAAGTTGTTGGCAAGCGCCCAAAGGAAGAACAGGCTGGTGACGAGGATGAAGCCCGTCCGGAATCCCGGCCGGATGAAACGCCCTGCGCTCGTCGCGGTGTCAGCTATGTCGGCCATGTGGCTCGAGCCCTTCGCAGCGTGTGCCATGACATCCTCTCTTCGTCGCCTCTGGTGCGATTGCCGCCATCATAGGCCTTGAGAGAGGTTTGCATATATAAAAAATCATGTCACAGGTGAGCAACAAGAGAAGGGATGCAAAAGCCCGATGGTGAAGAGGATCGATGCGCACCAGCATTTCTGGCGTTATCGCGCGGCGGAGTATGGCTGGATCCAGCCCGGCAGCGTGCTCGCGCGCGACCGGCTCCCGGTCGATGTTCGGCCCGCGCTGGAGGCCACCGCGTTCGACGGCTGCATCGCGGTGCAGGCCTGCCACAGTGCGGCGGAGACCGACTGGCTGCTGGGCCTTGCCGATGCGAACTTCTGGATCATGGGCGTCGTCGGCTGGGTCGACCTGACCGCGCCCGACGTCGCAGCCCGGCTCGACCGTCACGCATCGCGGTCGCTTGTGGGCATACGGCACATCGCGCAGGACGAACCTGATCCGCGCTATCTGCTCCGCCAGGATGTCCTGCGGGGCGTGCGGACGATCCTGTCGCGCGGTCTCGCCTATGACATACTCGTCCGCGGGCCCGCACAACTGGCAAGCGTTCCCGACCTGCTCGCCGCGGCCGGGCCGGGGTCGCTGGTGCTCGATCATGGCGGCAAGCCCGACATCGCGGGTGGCGAATGGGGCGCATGGGCCCGGACGATCGCAGCCATCGCCGCCTTTCCAGACGTCACCTGCAAACTGTCGGGGCTGGTGACCGAGGCCGATCATGCCGCCTGGTCGCCGACCGACATCGCGCGGTATCTCGACCATCTGCTCGCCTGCTTCGGACCGGACCGGCTGATCTTCGGATCCGACTGGCCGGTGTGCCTGCTTGCCGCCGAGCATGCGGCGGTGGTCGAGTTGATCAAAACCTTCGTCGCGCGCGCCTGCCCGGGGCACCGCGATGCGATCTTTGGCGGCACGGCGGCGCGCGTCTATCGCTTATCTACTATCGAGGATGGACTATCATGAAGCTGGAACTCGACGGTAAGCTGGTGATCGTCACCGGCGGTGGCGCCGGGATCGGCGGCGCGATCTCGACGCTGCTCGCGGAGGAGGGCGCGATCCCCGCGATCCTCGGGCGCAGCGCGCTCGACCCTGCGTTCGAGGCGAATATCCGTACGCTTCAGCCCGCAACGATGTTCATCCGTACCGAGATGACCGACGACGCCGCCTGCGCCTCGGCAGTCGCACAGATCGTCGCGGCGGGGCACGGCATCCACGGCCTGGTCAACAATGCGGGCGCCAATGACGGGATCGGGCTTGAGGCGGGAACGGCGGCCTTCCTCGCGTCGCTGGTCGCTAATGTCGGCCATTATTACGGCATGGCGCATCATTGCCTGCCGCACCTGAAGGCCAGCCGCGGCGCGATCGTCAACATCTCGTCGAAGACCGCGCTGACCGGGCAGGGCCAGACCAGCGGCTATGTCGCCGCCAAGGCCGCCCAGCTCGGCCTGACGCGCGAATGGGCGGCGGCGCTGGTCGGCGACGGCGTCCGCGTCAACGCGGTGCTTCCCGCCGAGGTGATGACGCCGCTCTACCGCGCGTGGATCGACACGTTCGACGATCCGCAGGCCAAGCTCGACGAGATCGCGGGCAACATCCCGCTTGGCCGGCGGCTGACGACCGATCGCGAGATTGCCGATACCGTGGTGTTCCTGCTGTCGGCGCGGTCGTCGCACACGACCGGGCAGTGGATCATCCCCGATGGCGGCTACACGCATCTCGACCGCACGCTGACCTGACCGGTCAGCCCTGCTCGTCGAGCGCGAAGATCCGTTCGGCGGGCAGCCATTTCTCGCCCGGCTGCGCGCTCGGCAACGGACGCTGGAGGCGTGACATCGCGGCTTCCCACGCGACCACGGCGGGATCGGACGCGTCGGCCGCGGCCTTCGCCTCGGGGTCGAAGCCGGGACCGGTCCGCATCATCATCACCAGCCGGTCATCGCGCTGATAGATGTCCATCGCCTCGATCCCCGCCGCCCGGATCGAGGCGAGCACGGCAGGCGGCACCGCACGGTGGCGATCGCGATACGCCGCGATCAGCGCGGCATCGTCGTGAAGGTCGAGGAAGAGGCAGTGCCACATGGTATCGTGTTCCAGTTCGAAAGGGGTAGGCGGCGCGCTTGCAGCGATCAGCCGTCGGATGCCGCGTCCGGTGCGCCATGGTCGACGACCCGCTGATACAGCCCGTCGCGGACTTCGGGGGACAGTTGCTCGGCGATCGTCGCGGCGGCGTGGCGCAACACAGCCTGCGACGCGTCCAGCGTCACGCGTGCGCCCGGGCCATCGACGAACGGCACGGTCAACGCCGCCCGCGCGGACCCCATCACCAGAATGGGCACCGACATGTCGGTGATCGCGTTCAGGACGGGACTGGGGGTGGTGTGCAGACCCTTCGCCGCGATCGCGTCCAGCTCCGCCGCCAGCGCGGCCGTGTCGAAATCCGCACCGGCCACACGCACGTCGTCGAGCATGGCCTGGCGCACATCCGCCGACTGGAACGCCAGGAGGACGCGTCCCGACGCCGAGCGATGCAGCGGCCGGCGATAGCCAACCCGGATGGCAAAGCCCGACAGGCTGGGGGCCTCGACGCCGACGATCACCACCATCTCGGCACCTGATGCCACCGCCATGTGACAGCTTTGCCCGGTCCGCCGCGCGACCTCGCTCATCACCGGGAGGGCAATCCCGACGAGGTTGCGGACCGGCGGCTGGCTCATGCCGAGCGCGAACAGCCGGTTGGTCAGCCGGTAGCCGTCATCGCCCCGCGCGATATAGCGATGTTCCTCGAGCACCTGCAGCATGCGGAAGATCTCGCTGACCGACCGGCCGAGCGCGGTCGAGATATCCGACATGTTGAGCGGCGCGGTGGCGGCGGCCAGCAGCTCGAGGATCTCGAGCCCCTTTTTGAGCGCGGGCGCCTGATAGCGCGATTTCGTCGTCATGGCTCCCCCGGTGCGCTTTTGGCGGCTTCTACGATCACCCACGCCAAGAACATAGCGGCTCCGTCGCAGGCTGGTAATTCAGGCCCCGCTATGGCGTGCGATCGGACGGATGGCATGCCGTGACAGACCTGCTAAGGCGGCGGCATGTCGAAAAATCTCAGCACTTCCGGTACAATCGACGTCGATGGCACCACCTATGACTGGCGCCTCGAGAGCGAGCCGCAATGGTCGGACGACGACGGATGGAAGGGGATGGTCCTTTCGCTGCTTGAAAAGGACTGCCAGCGCGAGGCGATGCTCGAATTTCCCGCCCCCAAGCGCCTGCTGAAGGGGTTGCCGCGCGGGCGGCTCCAGATCGACGATCCGACCATCTCGCGCGGTATCCGGGCGGCATTGGGCGCAGGCTGGGAGCCGATGTCGCGCGGCAAGCCCGTGGTGTTCGTCGTCGACGCCGAGGGCAATTAACCGCGCCCCCGCGTTACTCCTTCGGTGGGGGCGACACCTGATCGAGGACGTAGCGCGTGAAGCGGGGGAGCGGGCAGGGGTCGCCGCAGCCGGGGACCGGGATCGCGACGATCCCCGGCGGAGTCTGCGCCGACAGCGGGATGCGGTAGCGCATCTGGTCGAGCCCCTGCGCGACATAGCGGACCCGCACGACGCTCTTGCCGGTCGCGCCACGACGCCACAGTTCGAACACCAGTCCGCCGCCGGGGGCGGCTTCGCCGGCGCCGTAATCGGGCAGCGTCCAGTCGAGACCGAGCAGCCCGGCGAGCATCGTCACCGTGCCGTCATGGCCGCTGACGACAACGATCTTCTCTGCGTCGCCGATCGGGTCGGCCAGCGCGGTCGCGCCTGCACCGCGCTGGAGCGTCGCGAGCAGCCGCATCGCGAGATAGCTGCTGGTCTGGCGGCCGACTTCCGGGGTGCGCGTGCGCAGGTCGATGCCGGCGCCATGGACGGCGAGCGCCTTGCCGATCGTCGCCGCTTCGATTTCGCGCCAGCCGGGGAAGGCCAGCCCGTCCGCATAGGCCATGACGAGGCTTTCGGCGATGCCGGCGACCTGCAAGCTGGGCGAGGTGAGGTCGGGCTTGCCCGTCGCGTCGATCCGCATCGCGATCGGGGTATCGCCAAGCCGGCGCTGGACGCGGCTGCGCTCGGTCGTCGAGCACGGGATGCGGCGGCATTGCAGCATCAGCGCCTCGAACCGATCGCGGCCGGGGGTCTGGCGCGCGTCCCAGGCCGCCAGATCGCCGCCGACCCGCGCGGAGATTGCCGCGAGCATCCGCGGGGTGTCGAGCGGCGCGAGCGGGGTCTGCGGCGCCTCGAACAGCGGATCGGGGGCCGCCGCCGACTGGTGGATCGGCGCAGCGCACCCCGGCGTCAGGCCGGCGGCGAGTGCGGTCGCGGTCGCCTCGGTGCGCTGCGTGTGGTTCGCCCAGTAATAGACCGCGCAGTCGCTCGCGCCGAGCAGGCCCAGCTGCCGGTAGTGCGCCGCGTACCAGCCGCCGAGCATCGTCACGAGGGTGGCACCGTTGGCGGTCAGATGCCCCGCCGGCACCGCGAAGCGCGGCCAGGCGCGGCGGCTGTAGCGCCCGAGCTCCTCCGGGCTCGACATCGCGCTGCGGACGCCGTGGCGCATGACGATGACGACGCGTTCGAGTTTGTCCTCGCGCGGCGGCGGCGTTTGTGCCGGCGCGATGGACGAGGCGACCAGCGCGAGGCCAGCCGCGAGCGAGGCGAGCGGCATCAGAACTTCGCCCTGACGCCGGCCATGAACGTCCGACCGTAATCGGTATAGCCCGCAAACTGGTTGTCGCGGACATACTGCCATTGCACGCCGCCGGCCATGTTGATGCCCTGCACGACGAAGGTCACGTTCGGCGTCACCTTGTACGACATGTCGAAATCGAGGCTGCCGAACGCGCTGTCGTTGTTCGCGGCAAGCCCCGCGCCACCGACGTCGCGCAGCACGTTGCCGCGCCAGCTGTAGCTCACCCGCGCACCGACGCGCTCCTTCTCGTAGAAGGCGGTCAGGTTGAAGCTGTCCTTGGCGACGTCGACCAGCGCATCGCGGAAAACGCCGCCGGTCGCCAGTGCATAGGTGCCGCCGGTCTTCGTGTGCGTGTAATTGGCCTGCGCGCCGAGACCGTCGAACGGGGCGGGGAGCATCTTGAACAGCTGCTGATACGCGATCTCGACGCCGGCGACATAGGCGTCGCCGCCATTTTTCGGCGCGGTCAGGCGATAGGTCTGGCCGTCGAGGACGAAGTCGCGCGTCTGCTGGAACACGAAGGTCGTGATGTCCTTGTAGAACACGCCGCCGACCAGCGCGCTGCCCGGCGCGAAATACCATTCGACCGTGCCGTCATATTGCCACGCCTCGAAGGGTTTCAGCTCGGGATTGCCGCCGACCGCGGTGAGGACGGTCGGGCTCGAATTGATCGTCAGCCGCGGCGCCAGATCGGCGAGCGACGGCCGGGTGATCACCTTCGAGGCGGCGAACCGCATCTGCAGATCGGGCGAGACCTCGGCGACCAGGTTGAGCGAGGGCAGGAAATTGTCATAGGTCTTGTCGTAGCTGACGGGCAGCGCGACCTTGCCGTCATCGGCATAGCCCGACGAGGTCTGGCGCGTCCGGGCATAGCGCACGCCGATATCGCCGCGCACCGCGATGCCGGCGAGCGGGAACGCGAAATCGGCCATCGCGTAGCCTGCGAGGATCTCCTCGCCGATCGCATAGCTGTTGCGCAGATCGCCGCGTGCGAGCGGTGCAGCGAGCAGCGCCTCCTTGCCGGTGGCGGCGGCGAGGAACTTGACCGGATCGGGCATTGCCCAGCTGGTCGGCAGGGTGCCGTTCGCGCCCTTCAGGAAATCGTCGACCGGGAACGGGACGAAATAGCTCGCGTCGAAATATTTGCCGGCGATGCCGCTGGTGAAATTGATGTCGCGGCGATCATAGGCGCGCGTTCTTTTCTGGTATTTCACCCCCGCACGCAGCGCGCTGACCACACCGGTCAGGTCGCGGGTCACGTCGAGCTTGGCAGCGCGCTCCCGGTCCTTCGAGTCGTTGACGCGATATTCGATCCGCCGTCCGGGCAGCAGCGCCGGGTTCGACAGGTCGGCGTTCAGCAGCGTGACGTCGGGCAGGCGATCGCCCGCCTTGCCGAAATCGAACGTCGTCGCGCCCACCGTGCCAAGCAGCCGCGTGCGGTAGATTGGTTCGGGCGTATTCGAATAGGCCTGGCCGATGCTGCCGTCCGCGGCGATCGTCCAGCCGCCCGCCTGCCAGCGCGCATTGGTGCCGACCAGCCAGTTCTTGTACTGGAGCACCGACGTCTCGCGACCGATCTGCGTGGTCGAGGCGGTCGTCGTCGCACCGGTCAGCACGCCGTTCTCGATCACCGCGCTGCCCGGCACGATCCCGCGCGGCAGGTTGGAGCCATCCGCTGCCGAATAGGTAAGCTCGTCATAGGCGACGTTCAGCCGGCTCCAAAGCCCGTCGACGTTCAGCTCGAACCGGTCGTCGGGCTTCCACTGCACCGCGCCGTTGATGCCGATCCGGTCGCGGTTCTCGCG
>NZ_JPJC01000262.1:0-2588 GCF_000733135.1 Sphingomonas sp. FUKUSWIS1 | reverse complement strand
CGACGCCGGTGATCCGGTCCTGCCGCGTGGTGCGCTCGTCATAGACGCCCGCGATCAGCGCGCCGAACTTGCCGTCCGGGCTTGCCCAGCTCGCCATGCCCGACAGTCGCGGATCGACCGCGTCGGCGAGGCGCGGCGAACTGGCCGTGGCGGATAGCGACAGCACCGGCTTCTTCAGGTCGAGCGGGCGGAAGGTGCGCAGGTTGATCGTGCCGCCGATGCCGCCTTCGTCGAGGCTCGCGCGCGGGCTCTTGATCACCTCGACCGCGGACATGAGTTCGGAGGGGAGCGTGTCGAACCGGAACTGGCGCCCGCTCTGGCCGCTGTCGCGAACATTCTCGTTCACCGCGACCGAGCGATCGTTGAGCGTCACCACCTGGAAATTGGCGCCGAGCCCGCGGATGCGGACGAACACGCCCTCGCCGCGATCGCGGACGATCGAGACGCCGGGCACGCGCTGGAGCGCTTCGGCGATGTTCTGCGCGGGAAACTTGCCGATATCCTCGGCCTTGACGACGTCGATGACGTTGGTCGCCTTGCGCTTCTGCGCCAGCGCACCGGTCAAGCTGCTCGCATAGCCCGTCACGACGATCTCGCGGGTCTCGTCGGACGGCGCGGTCGCTGCGGTCTGCGGCGCTGCGGTCTCGACCGTCGCGGCAACGATCAGCGCGCCATTGGGCTGCTGGTGGACCATCAGCCCGGTGCCGGCGATCAGCCGCTCGACCGCGGCGTGCGGTGCCATCGTGCCGTCGATCGCGGGTGCGGTCCGACCGGCAACCGCAGCGGGCGTGAACAGGATGTCGATGCCGCTCTGGCGGGCGAGCGCTTCGAGCGATCGGCCGAGCGGCTGGACGCCGAGATGCACGCGTACCATTTTGGCCTGCGCGATCGCCGCGGCGGGTGCAAAGGCGGTCGACAGCGCGGCGCAGGCTGCGCCCATCACGAACGAACGGCGCAGGCGCCGGCGATTGGTCGTCACGGTGTTCATCCCCCCAAGGAAGGCGGCGATACTGCCGCACCTCCTCGACGGGCGAGCCGCGATCTACCCCACCCCGCTGACGCGAATTTTTATCCGCCGAGCAGGACGGCACCGTCCATCGTTCGCAACCGCAGGTCGAGCAGCGCTGCGAGCGCACGCCCCAGCGCCACGTTGTCGCCCATCCGGTACATGCCGCTCACCTGCAGTCCGGCGACCGCCGGGTCGGCGATCACCAGCCGCGTCGCGCTGTACCGGTTCGCCTCCTCGGCAACCGTCGCGAGCGTGTCGTCGTGAAACGCGGCACGACCGCTGGTCCAGGCGCGTGTCGCCGCGAGCTCAGGCCGATCGATCACATCGTTCCGCAGCCGCGAGCCGTTGGTCAGGAGTTGCGCAGCGCCAGTCGACGTCGTGGCAGCGATCGTCGCCCGCCCTTCGATCGCAGTAAAGGCCACCCCGTCGCGCGCGTCGCAGCGCAGGTCGAAGCGGCCCGCGCCGGCGGTCATCGCCCGGTCGGCCGCGGTGATCGTGAACGGGGTCGCGGATGGCGCGACCGTCAGGTCGATGCGACCTTGCGTCAGCCAGAGCCGCCGCCGCCGCTCGGTCGCGACCACATGAAGCCGGGTGACCGCGTCGAGCAGCAGGGCCGAGCCGTCGGGCAGCACGATTCGTCGCTGCTCGCCGATCCCTGTCCGATACGGCGTCGCGGCATAGGCTGCCTGGAACACACCGGTTCCCGCGACCGCGGTGACCGCGAGTGCCGCGACCCCGCCCAGCGCGCGGCGGCGCGTCACCACCGGTGCGCGCGACGGTGCGGTTCCCGGGACCATGTCCCAAAGGTCGGTCGCGCGCTCGAACCGTTCGGCATGTTCGGGGTTCGCGGTCAGCCACTGTTGGAAGACCGCCGAGTCCTGTGCGCTGACGTCGTCCGCGTTGAGCCGCGCGATCCATTCCGCCGCGGTGCGTTCGGGCGCCGCCTTGTCCGAAAACATCCGGTCTAGGGATTTGCGGCCATGCATTGCGTGCTCACCAATCCTCCGTCCAATCGACCAGGAAGGTCATCGCCTTGGCCATGTGCTTTTCGACCGCACTCTGGCTGATTCCCAGACGTGCAGCAATCTCGCGATATTTATACCCGTCGAGCCGCTGCATCAGGAAGATCTCGCGGGTCCGCGGGCTGAGACGATCGAGACCCTCGCGCACCCGGTCGAGCCGCGCCTTCGCGATCAGCACTTCGTCCTGGATCGGCGAACAGTCGCGCAGCCATTCGATCGTCCCCGCGTCTTCGCTCGCACCGCGAACCGCCTCGCGCCGGAACGCATCGCGCCCGCGATTGACCGCCGCATGGACGAGGAACGCCTCGCCGTTGCGCGGCGCCGCGGGCAGCGTCGCCAGGCTGACATAGGCGTCGTGGAGCAGATCCTCGCCATCCGCCCGGCGCGTCAGCCGTTCGACCTGCGCGCGCAGACGCGTCCAGCCCGCCCAGAGGCGACCGGGCCCCGTATCGACCACGCTGAGCTCGGACGTCCCCATCGGCCCAGGCGGTATGCGCCCGCCGGTACAGTTTGATGACGTGTCGGGGACGGATCCGTGACATGCGACGATGCCGCGC
>NZ_JPJC01000261.1:21373-27483 GCF_000733135.1 Sphingomonas sp. FUKUSWIS1 | reverse complement strand
CGCCGACCGTGCCTCGATCTTGGAGGCCAGTGTCGAATCCCAGCTATAGGGATCCGCGCGGAAGTTCATCTGGCCGTTACCACTGGCGAATGCCGTCCAATAGAGGAGATAGACCGATACGGGCTTGCTAAGCCGCGCCCGCACCGTAGCGCCCTTATCGACCGTCGCCGCGACCGTCTCGGGGGTCCATTGCGGATCACCCGCCAGCAGGAGGTTGGCAAGCTCGGCGGGCTTTTCGAGCCGGACGCACCCATGACTCGCCAGACGGCTGAAGCTCGCAAACTTCGCGCGTGACGGGGTGTCGTGCAGATACACCGAATAGGGATTGTCGAAATCGAACTTGTACCGCCCCAGCGCGCTCTGCGTACCAGCGGCCTGCTGCAGCCGCGTGCCGCCGATCACCTTGAAGCCGTTGCGCTTCAGGTATCCCGGATTGGCCTTTTCCTTCGGCCAGAGCTCGCGTGTCGCGATCGAGGTCGGGACGTTCCAGGGCGGATTGATCACGACGCTGTGAATCGTCGAGGTCAGCATCGGCGTCTCGTCACCCGGTCGCCCGGTGACCGCGCGCATCGACGTGATCGGCCGGTCGCCGTCGAATACCGTCAGGACCGCGGCGGCGATATTCACCTGAATGCGATCCTTGGGCAGTTCCTGCGGCAGCCAGCGCCAGCGTTCCATGTTCGCCATGATCTGGCGGACGCGATCGGTCGCCGAGACGTTCAGCGCGCCCAGCGTCTGCCCCGACACGATCCCGCTCGGGTTGAGCCCGTAGCGCCGCTGCGCGCGACGTACCCCCTCGAGCAGCGCGGCGTCGAACCGGTCGCCGCCGGCCGATACGTCCTTGTCCTCGACCGCGAGGCGCTGGCGCAGCGCGGTCACGCGTGGGCCCGTCGCGCCGATCGTCATGTCCGGCCCACTCGCCAGCACCGACCAACCGCCCGCCGCCGCGATCGCGCGATAGCGCTCGAGCCCGGCCTTGAGCCCGTCATACCCTGAATAGGGCGGCGGCAACGCGGCGAACCACGCGGCGATCCGGTCACGCTTCACCGCATCGGCAAAGCCCGGCAGCGGATCGAAGGCGGGCGGGCGCATGCCCCAGTCACGCTGGAAGTCTGCCTCGGACAAACGCCCAGCATGCACCGCGCGGGCATGGTCGAGCGCTTCGCGGACCAATGTGTCGTTGTCGACGTCGAGCACCAGCGCCGGCCGCGCGAGGGCAAGCCCCTGCCCCATCGAGTCCGACGCAAGCAGCTTCTGCAGCTGTTTGACCTGGGCAACGGACAGCACCGGCATGCGAACGGTAGGCACCACTGGCGGCACCGCCATGCGCGGCGTCATCGCTTGGGCCGGAAGCGCAGGCTGGCTGGCCGGCGGGTTCGATGGGGAGACAGGCCTTTGCGGCTGGGTCTGGAACAGTTGCGGCGGCACCAGCTGCTCCTGCGGCGCTCGGGCCGAAACGGCGTCGACCGGGAGCAACAGGGCCACCACCGCGGCACCGCTCAGCATCGTGCCGAACCAGGGGGCGTTCGTCTTTGTCTTTGAAAGGCTTTGCATAGCGTCCCTATAGCGATCGCGTCCTGCGTCGCACGGGCAATATCGCCCTAGCCTGAATAAAGCCCGGACGACGCGATATTTCCCGCCGCCTTGCTGACTATCACAGGGCCCAACGCCCCCTTCGGCCCGGCCACGGCCGTGCCCGTCATTTGCGCGCCGCCCGAGTCGCGTCGCGCGCCGCTGCGAACGGCTCGGACGCGTTCCAGACCGGCCATGCCGTCCCCTCGGCGACCTCGCGGCCCAGCGCATAGGCGACGCTGCCCTCCTGCGCGGCGCCGGTCATGTCCCAGCGTGCGTCGAATTCGTCGCAGGTCTGATGATAGCATCGTGCGTTGAACCGATCGCGCATCGCCTCGCCCGCCTTCGCCCCGCCCGTCACCAGATCGCGGCCCGCGCGGAAATACACCCCCGGCACGCCCTTCTGCGCCAGCGCATAATGGTCCGAGCGGTAATACCAGCCCGCCTCGGTATTCTCCTCGGGCACGATCCGCAGCCCCTGCGCCGCCGCAACCCGCGTGAGGTCACGCTCCATCGGCGTTCGCCCGACGCCGATCAGTTCGAGATCGCGGGTTCGCCCCAGCACGACATGCGGGTCGAGATTGAACTGTGCCGCGGTCGTCGCGAGCGGCAGGACCGGGTGGTCGGCGTACCAGCTTGCACCAAGCAGCCCCTTCTCTTCCGCAGTCCACAGCGCGAACACGACCGAACGCCGCGGCCGGGCGGCGCCCGCATAAGCGTGCGCGATCTCGAGCAGCGTCGCGGTGCCGGTCCCGTTGTCGATCGCGCCGTTGCGGATCCGGTCCGCGGGCGGATCGAACGCGTTCTCCCCATAGGCATCCCAATGCGCGCCATAGAGAATGCTGCCCGCCGCGGGATCGGTGCCCGGAAGAACGCCGACGACATTGTGGCTCGCGACATGTTCCATCCGCGTTTGAACACGCGCCGACAGGGTCGCACCCTTCAATATGATCGCAGCGAAATCGGCGCGCTGTGCGGCAGCCTTCGCCGCGGCATAATCCAGCCCCGCCTGCCGCAGCAGACGGATTCCGATGTCGTTGCGCAGGTTGCCGCGCAGTCCGAACGCCGCAGGCACCGTCCCGGTGTCGAGCGCATAGCCCGGTACCGCGTCGCCGTTCGCGATCTGCAGCCAGGGATAGCTGGCCGGAAACGTCTCGTGGATCGTCAGGAACGCCGCTGCGCCGCGCTTCTGCGCCTCGCTGAGCTTGGTCCGTGCGGCCGGACTTGAGGCCCGTCCCCCAAATCCCAAGTCGCGTCCCGCCTCGACATCGGGATCGCCGGCCAGGGCGACGACGATCTTGCCGCGCACATCGACCCCGCGATACGGATCATAGCCGAGCTTCGGTTCGACCACGCCATAGCCGACAAAAACGATATCGGCATGATCGAGCTCGGTCGTACCGACGATCCGCGACGATGCCGCGATCTCGATCCCCGGCCGTAATGGCACCGACTGGTCGCCGAGATGCAGCGTGAAGGTTGCGGCTTCGCGGGTCCAGCGCAGCAGGGGCACACGCTGCCGATAGCTGGAGCCGACAATGGGTTTCAGCCCGAGTTGCTTGAAACGTCGCTCGAGGAATTCGAGCGTGACCGCCTCACCCGCCTGGGTCGGCCCGCGCCCATGGAACGCATCCGCGCTCAGCGTCTTGACGTCCGCCTTGATCCGGTCGGGCGACAGGATGGGTGGCCGTGGATCAGCGGCGATGGCGGCGGTGGTGGCCGAGACGGTGAGCAGCAGCAGCGGCAGGAGGCGTTTCATCGGCACAACCTGCCCGCGATGTGTCACGTGCACAAGCGAACGAATGAGATCGCACGCTATTCCCGCGCCTTAGGCCGCGATCTTCAGCCCGGCAGACGAACCTGAACGCGGCGAAAGCGCGCTTCGACAAAGCTGTAGACGCCGAACAATCCCAGCCCGACGCCCGTCGCGGCCAACAGCCATTTGCCCCCCGGCTGGTCCTGCAGCATCGCCAGCGCGTCGGCCATGCCGCCGGCTTCGGTCGCATGCGCCTGCCATGCCGCGACCGCGAAAAAGCCCGCGATGATCGTGAAGACGACCGCGCGGGCGCCATATCCCAGCCGCCCCATCGTGCAGACATAGGAAGGCAGCGAGCCGTCATTGTGCAGGTCCTTGACGAAATCGCCCTTCCAGGCTTTTTTCGCCTGCATCACCGCCGCGGTGAGGATACCGATTGCGACCACGGCAACCAGCACGCGGCCGAACGGCACCGACAGCAGCCAGCCGGTCCAGTCGCGGGCACTCTCGTCACCCGGGGACTGCCCGCCGCCGCCCGTCCTTGGTTGCCAGGCGAGACGTGCCGCACTCCAGGCAAGGATGAGGTGGGCGATCCCGCTGACGACGTGCCCGATCCGGGTCAAGGCGCCCTTGGCGTCGCGCATGATCTGCTCCGGATCGGCGATCGCTTCGGTCAGCCGCCATACCGCATAGCCGAGCAGACCCGCGGCAATGACGGCCAGCAGGACGGCACCGAGCTGCTCGTCCGCCAGCGATCCGATCGCACCCTGATTGTCGGCGATCGTTCCGCCGCGCATTGCCGCATCGACCGCAAACCAGGCAACCAGACAATAAACCAGCCCGCGCGCGGCGAAGCCGAGACGTGCGAGTTGCGTCGCACGGACATCCGAGATGGTCACCGCAAATCCCCCTGGATCATATTGATCGTTACGCCGGCTAAACCCGCCGTGCGCAGCGACGTTCCGCCGGCGGTCACGACATCGCCGCGGCGACGCGGATCGGCGCAGCCCGGTACCGCGCCCGGGCCGCACCGGACCGTCAGGCGTGGACCACCTCTGCGGCGTCCGCGAAGGGGACCGGAAGGCGTGCAATCGCGGGACGCGCGATCAGGTAGCCCTGGCACAACCGTACCCCGAGCGCGCGCAACGCCGCCAGTTCGCCCGAAGTCTCGATCCCCTCGGCGATCGGGATGATGCCAAGTTCGTCGCACAATGCGATGACCGCGGCGACGATCGACCGCTTCACGGCGGACCCGTCGATCCCGCGGATCAATGCCATGTCGATTTTGATGACATCGGGATTAAGTTCGGCGAGCAGCCCCAGCCCCGCATAGCCCGCGCCGAAATCGTCGATCGCGGTCACGAACCCTTGCGCACGGTACGCCTCGATGATCCGCCGTACATGCGGCACGTCGCGCATGCGTTCGTTCTCGGTGAATTCGAACATCAGGTTGCGCTTGTCGAAGCCGACCCGCGCCGCTGCCCCCAGCGTCGCCCGGATACAGGCATTGGGTTCATAGACCGCGTTCGGCATGAAATTGATCGACAGCTTCACGTCCTCGCCCGGCGTGAACAGCGCGCCAGCCATCTCTACCGCGCGCACACGGCAAGCCTGATCGAACCCGTAGATCATGTCCCCCGACACCCTGTCGAGGATCGCCCCCGCGCCCGCACCGTCGGTGCCGCGAACCAGCGCTTCATAGGCCCAGACCCGCTCCGTCGCGATGTTGACGATCGGCTGGAACGCCATCGTGAAATCGAACGGGAGCATGCTGCCGGTGCCACAGGCACCGCACGTCACACGGGTCGCCGTCTCGACTGGTGCGATCGCGTCCGCTGGAGCGCGGGATGCAGCCCGGAATGGGGCGGGGTCGATAAATGTCACTGTCGCTCCTTACCGCGCTCTGTCGGGGCCGGACGGGCATAAGGACCGGCGCGACGCCACCTCACTCCAAACTCGGTGAGGTCATTGTTAATCTACAACAATTAACAGAATGAGTAGTACTAGCTTATTATCATAGATCAAGTATCTTGTAGACGTGAAAACATGCGTCAATTGGTTGGCGGACGGCGGCGATAGCTCAGCGCTTCCGCGACATGGATACGCGCTACGTGATCGGCGCCGGCCAGATCCGCGATCGTCCGCGCGACGCGCAGTATTCGGGTGTAACCCCGAGCGGTCAGCCGCATCGCCTCTGCCGCCTGCACCAGCAGACGCTGTCCCGGCGCATCGGGGGTAGCGACCGACTCGAGCAACGGGCCGTCCGCCTGGGCATTCGTCCGCACGGGATGATCGCGATAGCGCTCGGTCTGCACTCGGCGCGCCACCGCCACTCGAGCCGCCACCGCTGCCGATCCCTCGCCGGCCTGGGGCAGGACGAGATCCGCCGCCGTGACCGCTGCCACATCGATGTGCAGGTCGATTCGGTCGAGCAGCGGCCCCGACACCTTCGCCTGATAGTCCGCGGCACAGCGCGGTGCCCGCGCACAGGCAAGGCCGGCATCGCCGAGATGACCGCAACGACACGGGTTCATCGCCGCGATCAGCTGGACGCGTGCGGGGAAGGTCACATGCGCATTGGCGCGCGCGACGCTGATCGTTCCCGTCTCAAGCGGCTGGCGCAGCGAATCGAGTACCGCCCGCTGGAACTCGGGCAATTCGTCAAGGAACAGCACACCCAGATGCGCCAGGCTGACCTCCCCGGGCTTCACCTTCAGCCCTCCCCCGGTCAGCGCAGCCATCGACGCCGAATGATGCGGGCTGCGGAACGGGCGGGTTCGAG
>NZ_JPJC01000261.1:9708-21279 GCF_000733135.1 Sphingomonas sp. FUKUSWIS1 | reverse complement strand
CGCGCCTGCCACTGACTGGACCATCGACACTTCGAGCGCCTCGGCGGGGTCGAGCGGCGGCAGGATCCCCGGCAGGCACGCCGCCATCAGCGATTTGCCCGACCCCGGCGGACCACACATCAGCAGATTGTGCCCACCCGCCGCAGCGACCTCCAGTGCGCGCTTGGCGGTCTCCTGCCCGCGAACCTGCGCAAGGTCAGGCCCGGCCGGCGCGACATCGACCTCGCCAGGCTGGGGCGCGCGCAGCAGGCCATGGCCTTTGAAATGGTTGATCAGCGCGAGCAGGTCGGGCGCGGCAACCACCTCGATCGACCCGGCCCAGGCCGCTTCCGATCCTTGCGAGGCCGGGCAGATCAGCCCCTTGCCCTCGTTCGACGCATGCAGCGCGGCGAGCAGGACACCGGGCGACGCGGTGATCCGCGCATCGAGGCCGAGCTCGCCGACGACGACATAATCGGCAAGCATTTCGGCATCGATCACCCCCATCGCCGCCAGCAATGCGAGCGCGACAGGAAGATCGAAATGCGATCCTTCTTTCGGCAGATCAGCCGGCGACAGGTTCACCGCGATCCGTTTCGGCGGCAATGCCAGCCCCATCCCCGCGATCGCGCCGCGGACCCGCTCGCGGCTCTCGCCTACTGCCTTGTCCGCCAGTCCGACGAGGTTGAACGCGGGAAGTCCCGGAATCAGCTGGACTTGTACTTCGACCGCGCGCGCTTCCAGCCCGAGATACGCCACCGTCGACACGATCGCCGCCATGAAAATCCCCCGCCGCGTCGCTCGTCATGGCGGATCGCCACCGTCACGCCCTATTCATACCGGATTTGGCCTTTGGGCAATGGCAGGCGGCACGGTGCCGTCTTGCCAACCTAACACACCGGTCCCAAATGCCTCGCGTGAACGCCGTCCGCTCCTCGACCTATCGCCTCGTCCAGCTGCTGTGCGGCGGGATGATGATCCTCGCCGCGCCTCTGCTGACACCGGTGCCCGGGCCGGCGGGGGTCTTCGTGTTTGCCGGCGGCATGGTCCTGGTACTGCGCAACTCGCCACGGGCACGGCGACGCTGGGGCCGGCTCAAGCGCCGCTGGCCGCGGGGCGGCCATTTCGTCGACCGGATGATGCGCCGCCGCAGCGCGTTGCGACGGCACGCGCGCGATCGTGCCGCCGCGGTTTCGCAGCCGATCGATTCGGCCAAGACGGAGCGGGTGAATTGACTTGTCACCGCGCTTTGCCTAAGCGCCCACCCATCAAGGCCGTCCCCGTGGCGGCCGTTTTCTATTTGATGACCTAGGGAATGACCAATGAAGCGGACCTTTCAGCCGAGCAACCTGGTACGTGCACGCCGTCACGGCTTCCGCGCACGGATGGCCACGGTCGGCGGCCGGGCAGTGATCCACGCCCGCCGCGCCCGCGGTCGCAAGAAGCTGTCGGCCTGACCGTCGCGGCCGGCGATGCTGGCCTGACGATCATGTCGAAACGCCGCGATTTTCTCGCGGCGAATGCGGGGAAGCGCGCACCGATGCCGGGATTCGTCCTGCTCATGCGCGCCCGCGATGACGGTGACGAGACGATGCGAATCGGCTTCACCGTCACCAAGAAGATTGGCAACGCCGTCGTCCGTAACCGCATGAAACGGCGGTTGCGGGCTTTGGCGCGTGAGCTGTTGGCGGAACGCGGTGTCGCTGGCGCCGATCACGTGCTGATCGGGCGCAACGGCGGCATCGAGCGTGATTACGCGCTGTTGCGGACCGAGCTCGGCAAGGCGTTCCGCAAGGTCACGCCGCAAGCACCAGCTGCTGCTGCAGTGGATACCACCACCCCGGCGAAGGCCGGCGCCCAGGTGGGAAAGCCCCTTTAATGCACCGCAGCCACTCGTCATTAGCGCCCCCCAACTGGGCCCCGGCCTACGCCGGGGTGGTCCGCGGTTTGGAGTGGCGCGGTGCCGAAGGCGCGATCTTGCCACGCTTCGTGTTCTCCCGCAAACGCGGGAGTCCAGTCTGGATCCTCGCCTTCGCGGGGAAACAGTTTTGGGGTACACTGGTCCCGGCCGCTTCGTGCTAGCCCGCCTCCTCATCCTCGTCGCGCGCGGCTGGCAACTCGGTCCTTCACTGGTCCTGCCGTCGAGCTGTCGCTACGATCCTTCCTGTTCCGCCTATGCAATCGAGGCCGTTGGGCGCTATGGCGCGCGCAAGGGGGGCTGGTTGGCGGCGAAGCGCATCGCGCGCTGCCATCCGTGGGGCGGGTACGGACCCGACCCAGTCCCAGAGCTGAAGCCTGAGAAATTGAAAGACGCCGCCCTGTGAAAGACGACAAGCAGAATTTCGTGCTGTTCGCGGTTATCGCGGCGCTCATCCTGTTCGGATGGCCGATGATCCAGGGCAAGTTCTTCCCGACGGCCAATCCACCGGTGACGAAAATCGAAGGCGGCAAGACCAAGCCCGTCGCGAACCCCGCCGCCGATCCGGCTGCCGACGGGGCCGCCGCAGTGCGCGATCGCGCCGCGGTCATCGCCGAGACGCCGCGCGTCCGCATCGAAACCCCGCGGGTGTCCGGCTCGATCAACCTGAAGGGTGCGCGGATCGATGATCTCGTCCTCAAGGGCTATGACGAAACCGTCGCGAAGGATTCTCCGCCGATCCGTCTGCTTTCACCGGCCGGTGCACCCGACGCCTATTTCGCGAGCTTCGGCTGGCGCGCGCAGGGGCTTGCTCCGCCTGCCGCTGACGCCGTCTGGACTGCGTCGGGCGCGACGACGCTGACGCCGACGACTCCGGTCACGCTCGATGCGACCAACGCCACGGGCCAGCGCTTCCGCATCCAGATCGCGGTCGACGGCGACTACATGTTCACGGTCCGCCAGACCGTGCTCAACGCTGGCACCGCGCCCGTCCCCGTTGCCACCTATGGCCTCGTCAACCGTGTCGGCATCTCCAAGGATCCGTCGTCGATGACGATCCACGTTGGGCCGATGTCGGTCGACAATGGCGGCGCGCATTACCGTCCGAACTACAAGGACATCGACGAGGCTCCGCAGAAGTTTTCGACCACCGGCGGCTGGCTTGGCTTCACCGACAAATACTGGCTGACCGCGCTCGTTCCCGACCAGGGCCAGGCGTTTGACGGCCAGTTCCGCGCGGGCGCCAACAAGGCCTATCAGGCGGACTACGCGCTGCAGCCCAAGCTCGTCGCCCCCGGCCAAGCGGTGACCCAGACGTCGCGCTTCTTTGCGGGCGCGAAGGAGGTCCGGCTGCTCGATCGCTATACCGATCAGGCGGGCGGCGTCGCCAAGCTCGATTATGCAATCGACTGGGGCTGGTTCCGGATCGTCGAGAAGCCGATCTTCTATTATCTCGACTGGCTGTACCGCACGGTCGGCAATTTCGGCGTCGCGATCATTTTGCTGACGGTGACGATCCGCGGCCTGCTCTTCCCGATCGCGCAGCGCCAGTTCAAGTCGATGGCCGCAATGCGCGCCGTCCAGCCCAAGACCAAGGCGCTGCAGGAGAAGTACAAGGACGACAAGGTCCGCATGCAGCAGGAGGTCATGGCGCTGTACAAGGCGGAGAAGGTCAACCCGCTCGCGGGTTGCGCGCCGACGCTGCTGCAGATCCCGATCATGTACGCGCTGTACAAGGTGCTGATGCTGACGATCGAAATGCGTCACCAGCCGTTCGTCGCATGGATCAAGGATCTGTCCGCGCCCGATCCGCTGACGCCGCTCAACCTGTTCGGTCTGCTGCCGTTCACCCCGCCGCACATGATCGCGATCGGCATCGTCCCGATCATCCTCGGCATCAGCATGTACTTCCAGTTCAAGCTGAACCCGACGCCGATGGACGACACGCAGAAGCAGGTCTTCAAGCTGCTGCCGTGGGTGCTGATGTTCGTGATGGCGCCGTTCGCCGTCGGTCTTCAGGTCTACTGGATCACGTCGAACTGCCTGACGATCCTTCAGCAGAAGCTCCTCTACGCCCGACATCCGGGCCTGCAAGCACCGGTGACCAAGTGAACGACCTTCCGACCGCCGGCTCGAACCTGGGTCCCGATCTCGAGCAGACCGACGCGCCGTTCACCGCGGAGCAGCTCGAGCATGCGCGCAAGCTGTTCGCCGGGCATGTCGGCTTCCTGAAGTCGGCGCCGACGCTCGAATTCCTGCCCGATGCGTCGGTGCCGGAGGTGGCGTTTGCCGGGCGGTCGAACGTCGGCAAGTCATCATTGCTCAATGCGCTGACCGGGCGCAATTCGATGGCGCGTACGTCGAACACGCCCGGACGCACGCAGGAACTGAACTTCTTCGAGGTCGGCGCGCCGCTCGCCTTCCGCCTTGTCGACATGCCGGGCTACGGCTTTGCCAAGGCGCCCAAGGATGTCGTCAAGAAGTGGCGCTTCCTGATCAACGACTTCCTGCGCGGCCGCGACGTGCTCAAGCGCGCACTCGTGCTGATCGACTCGCGCCACGGCATCAAGGACGTCGATCGCGAGATCCTCGAGATGCTCGACAAGGCTGCGGTCAGCTATCGCATGGTGCTGACCAAGGCGGACAAGATCAAGGCTTCGGAACTCGTCGAGGTCACCGAGCGCACGGCGGTCGAGGCCCGCAAGCGCCCCGCCGCGCATCCCGACATCCTCGTGACGTCGAGCGAGTACGGCATGGGCATCCCCGAACTGCGCGCGGCGGTCGTCGAAGCCGTCAGCTGACGCCCGTGCATCCGGCGAGGGCGGCAGAGATTGCCCTCGCCGCTCCCGCCCGCTAGTCCCCGGGCCATGAAACTCGTCATCGGCAACAAGGCCTATTCCTCCTGGTCGCTTCGCGGCTGGCTCGCGTGCAAGCAGTCCGGGCTGCCCTTCGACGAGGTCGTCGTCCCGCTCTACGATGCGGAATGGGAAAAGCGACGCCAGGGCGATGAGTTCGCCCCCTCGTCGGGCAAGGTGCCGATCCTCTGGGATGGCGAGGCGGTCGTATGGGACAGCCTGGCGATCATCGACTATCTCGCGGACAAGGTGGGTCGCGACCGCTTCTGGCCCGAAGACGAGGCGGCCCGCGCCATGGCCCGCTCGATGGCGGCCGAAATGCATTCGAGCTTCGCCGCGCTGCGCAAGAAGCACAGCATGAACGTCCGTCAGATCTTCCCGGCGCAGCGCCCCGACGACGATGTCCTGGTCGATCTCCAGAGGATCATGGAGCTCTGGGCTCAGGCGCGCGCGCGCTTTGGCGGAGGCGGCGATTTCCTGTTCGGTACGTTCGGCGCGGCCGACATCATGTACGCGCCCGTCGTCACGCGGATCGTCACCTATCAGCTGCCGATCGCCCGGTTCGCGCAGGGCTATATGCAGGCGATGTTCGACCACCCCTTCATGCAGGACTGGATCGCCGGCGCGCAGGAAGAGGATTGGGTGATCGAGCAATATGAGCAGCCGGCGCCGAGCGCGCTGCGGTGATCGATCCCTTGGCGCTGGCGCAGGCGCTGCTGGCCGAAGACAGCGTCACGCCGGCGCAGGGCCGCGTGTTCGACGTGCTGGAGGCGGCGCTGACGCCGATCGGCTTTGACGTCGACCGCTTCACGATCGGCGAAGCGCCCGACGGTCCGGTAGAGAACATGCTCGCAGTCCGGACCGGATCAGGGCCACACCTGGCATTTGCAGGGCATCTCGACGTCGTCCCCCCGGGCGAGGGGTGGCAGGGCTCGCCCTGGTCGGCCGAGGTTCGCGACGGCCTGCTCTACGGGCGCGGCGCAGTCGACATGAAGGGCGCGATCGCCGCCTTTGCGGCGGCCGCCAGCCGGACCGACGCGGGCACCGTGTCGCTGATCATCACCGGGGACGAGGAAGGTCCTGCCACCTTCGGGACGCGCGCGCTGATCGATCGCATGGCAACACGGGGCATCCATCCCGACCAGTGCATCGTCGGCGAACCGACCTCCACCGCCGCGCTCGGCGACACGATCAAGATCGGCCGGCGCGGCTCGGTCAATATCTGGATCAGCGTCCCCGGGCGGCAGGGTCACGTCGCCTACCCGCATCTCGCCGACAACCCGATCCCACGGCTGGTGGCGATACTTGCCGAGATCGAGACCGTCGCGCTCGACCAGGGCAATGCCTGGTTTCAGCCGTCGAACATCGAGGTCACCGATATCGCGGTCGGCAATCCCGCGCATAACGTCATCCCGGCCGCAGCGTCGGCGCGACTCAGCATCCGGTTCAACGACACGCATAGCGGCGACGCACTCATCGCCCGGATCGCCGCGCTGGCCGCACGTCATGATCCCGCAGCGGTCGTCACCGGCCGCGTGTCGGGTGAGGCCTTTCTGACGACCCCTGGCCCACTGTCGACGCTGGTGTCCGACGCGATCACGGCGGTGACGGGCGTCGTTCCCGACCTGTCGACGACGGGCGGTACGTCCGACGCGCGGTTTCTGGCGAAGCTGTGCCCGGTGGTTGAATTCGGGTTGATCAATGCGACGATGCACAAGGTGGACGAGGCGGTTGCGGTCGAGGACCTGTACCGACTGACCGACATCTATGCCGATGTCATCGTACGTGCGGTCGAGCGCGGATAGCGCGGGACGGGTATCAGCCCAGGTCGCGGCTGCGACGCAGGATGATGTAGAGTGCCCCTGCCCCGCCGTGCCGGGGATGCGCGCCGCGGACCGCGACGATCCCGCCGGCGTGACGCGAGATCGACAGCCAGTCGATGACCGCCGCACGGATCGCGCCGCGCGCGTGCGGGCGTTCGCTCTCGGGGCGCGGCGGTTTGCCCGTCACCAGCAACAGCACGCGGTCGCCGCGGGCGATCGCGCGGGACAGGCCTGTGTCGAGGATCGCATGCGCGGAGGCGAGCGTGTGGCCGTGAAGATCGATCGAACTGTCGGGACTGACCGCGCCGCGCAGCAGCCTTTTATCCCAGCCCCCGTCGAGCGTGTTGGCCGGCGACAAGGTCCGCGCGGCCGCCTTCAGCGGCGCAGCGCCGGGTGGGGGCGGCAGCGTTGGCAGGCGGATGCCCTTGGTCGGCTTCACCTTGCGTGTCGTCGCGACGGGCGCGGCTAACGGCACGACCGAGGGCACCGCGCGCATTGGTCGCACGGTCTGCATCACGCGCGTCCAGAGATGCGCCTCGTCAGGGTTGAGCGGACGACCCGTCATAGCGCGCCCCGTTCGCAGTTGCGGCGTTCAGCCGTGCGGTGGTGCCGATCGGGAGCAGAAGGAACGCGGTGCCGCGCCCCGCCATGCCGCCAGCGGTTGCCTCGGCAGCGGCGCCGGCACCCCAGAAGGTGTCGAACCGGTTGCTGCCCTTGATCGCGCCACCGGTATCCTGGACGATCCACAGCCCGGTCGCATCCTGCCGGTCGAGCGACAGGATCACCGGCGCGCCGAGCGGCACAAACTTCACGTCCGCCGCCGCGCTGACCTGCCC
Organism: Sphingomonas sp. FUKUSWIS1; assembly: GCF_000733135.1. Lineage (NCBI taxonomy): Bacteria > Pseudomonadati > Pseudomonadota > Alphaproteobacteria > Sphingomonadales > Sphingomonadaceae > Sphingomonas > Sphingomonas sp. FUKUSWIS1. The sequence continues at coordinate 13,868 of NZ_JPJC01000261.1, read as the reverse complement.
GGTCACGGGATAGCCCATCGCACCCTGTGGTGCGCCGTCGAGTTCGCGGAAGAACACGAAGCTCTTGTTCTCGCGCATGATCGCCTGCCCCTCGACGGGGTGATCGTGGAGCCACTGCACGATGCCCTGCATCGACGTCTGGCCGGGCTGCAACAGCCCGCGCGTCTTCATCAGCGCGCCGATGCCGGTATAGTCGCGGCCGTTCTGCGTGTCGTAGCCGATCCGCAGGATCGACCCGTCGGGCAGGCGGAGCCGCCCCGACCCCTGGATCTGGAGGAAGAAGAGCTCGACCGGATCCTTCGCCCAGGCAAGGATCGGCGCGATGTCGGCAAGCGCGCCCTGCTCGATCGCGGTGCGGTCATAATAAGGAATGAAGTTCGAGCCCGACACGCGGCCGCGGATCTTCTTGCCTTTCAGCGATGTCGAAAATGCGCCGAGATCGACGTCGATCAGGTCGCGCGGGCGCCCATAGACCGGGGCATAGCCGTCGCGGCGCTCGAGCGAGCCGGTGATCTCGGGCTCGTAATAGCCCGTCGCGAAGGCCTTGCCGTCGCCGACCTGGACCGCTTCGAACCACTGGGTGAAGAATGCGCGCGCGCCACCGGGCCCGGTCGCCTGCGCCGCGGCACAGGCGGGCTGCCAATCGGCACCGCGGGTCAGCCCCGATTGGTCGGACCGACGCTGCAAGCCGGGGCAGCTTGTGACGAAGGCCAGACGTGCGGCTTCGGCCTGTGCATCGCTGATCGGCAACATTGCCGGCGACGGCCCCGGCGTTACGCCGGCCGCGACCGCGCTGACCGGGGCGAGCGCGCCGGGCAAAGGCGGAGCGACAGGAACGGCAGCCAGCGGAACCGCCCCGACGATGCGAGCGGGTATCTGGATGCCGCGAATGTTGCGAATGTTGTCACTGTTTGGGGTCAATTGACCCCGGGGCGGCTTACCGGCGGTGGCCGCCGGCGATGCGGTGCCCGGCGAGGACGGGCGGTCGGTCGGTGCGGCGACACCGCCGACGCACCCGCTGAGTGCAAGGGCCAGCGCGAACGAACCGCCAATCCCCCTGATCGCGCGCGTCACGCCTCGTCGGTGTCCGCGAGCTTCCAGTTCGGGCCGGCGCTTTTCAGCGTCCGGACGAACGTCCAGATGTCATGCGTCTCGACCGCGTCGGTGAGCGACCCGGCGATGACCTCGCCCGCCTCGTTCCGCGTGACAGCGGCGATGTCCGCATCGAAACGCACCGAGATCCGGGCTTCGCGACCCGAGACCGACGCGTCGGCGATCACCGCGCGCTCGATCGTCACCAGACGATTGTCGAGCGTCTCGCCCGCTGCCTCGCGCGCCGCGATCGCCTCGACGAAGGCGGTGCGGACATCGTCCTCGGCCAGATCGGCGAGCGTATCGGCATCACCCTTCCAGAAGGCCTCCAGCGTCATGCGATAGGCCGCCTGCGCACCTTCGAGGAACTGGTTGACGTCGAAGCCGGGCTCGACGGCGATGATCGAGCGCAGGCCGGGTTCGGCGCGCGCGTCGATGTTGCGGTTCGCGATCGTCCGCTGTTCGGCGGCCGCATCGATCGTGCGCGGGATCGTGACGGGTATGGACCGCTCCTCTGCCGCACGCGGCAGGGGCTGCTGTTCATGACCGGTCCGCTTTCCGAGCACGCTATAAAGACGCATCGCCAGGAACCCTGCGACCATCGCGAGAAGTACTACGTAAAACAACCGTGCCTCCGATCTTCGTCCCAACATAGGGCAACGGCGTCTCTTTTCAAACCCGCCTAGGATTCAGTGAGATCCGTAGCCGTTGAAACACCCGTCGGGCACTGCTACGCGCACTGCCTCAAGACACGAACGCGCGACCCGTCCGCTTCGGTCCCACCTCATTTATACGAAGGATTCGCAGATCATGGACGACCAGAACGGCATGTCGATCGCGGATCAGCCGCTTGCCAATGGTGCCGACGAAGCGCCCGCCGCCGGCCTGATCTCGCAATACGTCAAGGATCTCTCGTTCGAGAACCCCAACGCGCCCGCAGTCTACCAGAACCAGACCCCGCCCGCGATCGACGTCCAGTTCAACATCGGCGCGGCGCAGGTCGGCGACGAGGTGCACGAGGTCGTGCTGAAGATCGACGTCCGCGCCGAGACCGACGGCCAGGTCGCCTTCATCGTCGACCTGTCCTTTGCGGGCCTGTTCGGGCTGCGCAACATTCCGGCCGAGCATGTCCAGCCCTTCCTGCTGGGCGAGGCCCCGCGCCTGCTCTTCCCGTTCGCACGCCGCGTGCTGTCGGATGCGGTGCGTGACGGCGGCTTCCCGCCGCTGCTGCTCGAGCCGATCGATTTCGCGCAGCTCTATCTCCAGCAGTCGGAGCAGCAGGGCATCCAGCCGAACGTCGGCGATTTCGGCCAGGCGTGAAGCCCGGACCGGAGGGCGCATAGGTGAACCTGACCAAGGCGCTGGGATCGGTTGGCGGGCTGACGCTCGCCAGCCGGATCCTGGGGCTGGTGCGCGATTCGCTGTTCGCGCGGTTCGTCGGCGCGGGGTTCGCATCGGATGCGTTCCTGATCGCCTTCCGCCTTCCCAACATGTTCCGCGCCCTCTTCGCCGAGGGCGCGTTCTCGGCCGCGTTCATCCCGATGTTCAACCGCAAGGTCGGCGACAAGGATGGCCGCGGCCTGCCCGACGGCATCGCCTTTGCCGAGGACGCGCTGTCGGTGCTGCTGCCGGTGCTGATCGGCATGACGGTGCTGCTCGAGATTGCGGCATGGCCGGTCACGTGGCTGCTGACCTTCGGGTTCAACGGGGCGAGCGCGGAGCGCTTCGCCTATGTGGTCCACCTGTCGCGGATCACCCTGCCTTATCTGCTGCTGATCAGCCTCGTCTCGCTGCTCGGCGGGATCCTCAATTCGCTGCATAAATTCTGGATCAACGCCGCGGCGCCGATCCTGCTCAACGCGACGCTGATCGCCGCGCTGCTGCTGTTCCACGAGCGGTTGCCGCTGATGACCGCGCGCAACCAGGCGATCGCGGTGACGGTGTCGGGCGCGCTGCAGCTTCTCTGGCTGATCTACGCCTGCCGCAGATCGGGCGTCGTGCTCCGGCTGAAGCGGCCACAGCTCAACCCCGAGGTGAAGCGGCTGATGTCGCTGATCTGGCCCGCCGCCGCGGGTGCGGGTGCGGTGCAGATCAACCTCGTCGTCTCGACCGCGCTCGCCGCCGCGCTGCTGCCCGCGGGATCGGTCTCGTACATTTATTTCGCGGACCGGCTGAACCAGCTGCCGCTCGGGCTGATCGGCATCGGTCTCGGCACCGTCCTGCTCCCCACCATCTCGCGCCAGCTCGGTCGCGGCGAGGAGACGGAGGCGATGGCGACGCAGAACCGCGGCATGGAGCTCGCGCTGTTCCTGACGCTGCCCGCGACGGTGGCGCTGATCGTCTGCGGCGTGCCGATCGTCGGCGCATTGTTCCAGCACGGCAAGTTCGCGCTCGACGACAGCATCCTGACCGCGCAGGCGCTCGCCGCCTTCTCGATCGGGCTGCCGTCCTACATCCTCGTGAAGGTGCTCACGCCGGGCTATTATGCGCGGTCCGACACGAAGACGCCGGTGCGCTATGCGACGATGTCGATGGTCGTGAACCTCGTCCTCAACCTCGCCTTCATCAAGCCGCTCGGCCATATGGGCCCGCCGCTCGCCACCGCGATCGCGAGCACGGTCAACGTCGCGATGCTCTACCGGACGCTCGTCCGTCGCGGGCATTTCGTCCCCGATGCACGGCTGGTGCGGCGGACGTGGCGGCTGCTGGTCGCCGCGCTGATCATGGGCGGCGTGATGTATTTCCTCAACGACCTGTTCCAGCCGTTCGTCACGGGCAGCGGGACCGAGCGCTGGGGGGCGATGCTCGTGCTGGTCGCGACCGGCGGGGTCGTCTATGCGATCGCCACCCTGCTCACCGGCGCGTTCCGGCTGGGCGACATCTCCACGCTCCTGCGTCGTTCCAAATAAGGTTTTCCCATGCGCGTCGTCTCCGGCATCAAGCCCACCGGTAATCTCCATCTCGGCAATTACCTGGGGGCGGTGAAGCAATGGGTGGCGTTGCAGGACGACGTCGTCGCGCAGGGCGGGGAGTCGATGTTCTTCATCGCCGACCTGCACGCGCCGACC
>NZ_JPJC01000261.1:3400-9614 GCF_000733135.1 Sphingomonas sp. FUKUSWIS1 | reverse complement strand
CCCGCCGAACTCTCGTCGCACACGCTTGAGGTCGCCGCGACGATGATCGCGGCGGGCGTCGATCCGGCCAAGTCGATCCTGTTCAACCAGGCGCGCGTGCCCGCGCACAGCGAGATGGCATGGCTGCTCAACACCGTCGCGCGCGTCGGCTGGCTGAACCGCATGACGCAGTTCAAGGACAAGGCGGGCAAGAACCGCGAGGGTGCGAGCGTCGGGCTGTATGACTATCCGGTGCTGATGGCGGCGGACGTGCTGCTCTACAATGCGACTCACGTGCCGGTCGGCGAGGACCAGAAGCAGCATCTCGAGCTCGCGCGCGACATCGCGACCAAGTTCAACGGCGATTACGGCGTCGACCTGTTCACGCTCCCCGCGCCGCTGATCAGCAAGGCGGCGCCGCGGATCATGTCGTTGCGCGATGCGTCGGCGAAGATGTCCAAGTCGAACCCGTCCGAACAGTCGGTGGTCAAGCTGATCGACAGCGACGACACGATCGCGGACAAGTTCCGCAAGGCGAAGACCGATCCGGACCTGCTGCCCGCGACCGTCGACGAGCTCGGCGACCGGGCGGAGGCGCGCAACCTGCTGACGATCTATGCCGCGCTGGCGGACAGCGACGTCGCGACCGTGCTGGGCGAATATGGCGGCAAGGGGTTCGGCGCGTTCAAGCCGGCGCTCGCGGATCTGGCGGTCGCCAAGCTCGGGCCGATTCGTGACGAGATGGTGCGGCTGCTCGACGATCGCAGCGCGGTGACCGCGGTGCTGCGCGACGGCGCGGAAAAGGCGCGCGCGCTGGCTGCGCCGGTGCTGAAGCGTACGCAGGATGCGATGGGGTTGCAGGTCTGACGACGGCTTCGCCGTTCCGGCTGCGGAAGCCGCGTGACGACTTGAGGACGTGCCTCACCTGAAAGGCGTGTTCCCCCGCGAAGGCGGGGGTCCAGTCTGGGCTCCCGCCTTCGCGGGAGAACACGGGAAGGAAGGCCTCAGCCCTCGAGTTCGCGCATCAGTACACGGACCGCGGCGTCGATGTCGCGGTCCTGGTCGCGCAGTTCCGTGATCTTGCGGACCGCGTGGATGACCGTCGAGTGATCGCGGCCGCCGAACTTGCGTCCGATCTCGGGCAGCGACCGCGTCGTCAGCCGCTTGGCGAGATACATCGCGATCTGCCGCGGCCGCGCGACCGCACGGGCGCGGCGTGCCGAGATCATGTCGAGCGGCTTCAGCTCGAAATGCGCCGTCACCAGCTTCTGGATCTCGTCGATCGTCACGCGCTTCTGCGCGCCGCGCAGCACTTCGCCGAGCGTCGCGATCGCGAACTCAAGGTCGATTGTCTCGCCGGTCAGCTGCGCATAGGCGATGACGCGGTTCAGCGCGCCCTCGAGCTCGCGGATATTGGCGTGGATCCGGCTCGCGATCAGGTCGAGCACGTCGGTCGGCACGCGCAGGTCGGGCAGGTCGACGAGCTTGCGGTCGAGGATCGTCCGGCGCAGCAGCAGGTCGGGCGCCTTGATGTCGGCGACCAGCCCGACCGCCATGCGGCTGATGATCCGCGATTCGACACCCTCGAGCGCCTGGGGGCAGCGATCGGCGGAGATCACCAGCCGCTTGCCGGCGGTCATGATCTCGTTGATCGTGTGAAAGAATTCCTCCTGCGTCGCGTCCTTGCCGGCGATGAACTGGAGATCGTCGATCAGCAGCAGGTCGGCGCCGCGCAGCCGGCGCTTGAACGCATGGGTGTCGCGCGCGCGCATCGCCGCGACGAAATCATACATGAACCGCTCGGCCGACATGCACAGCACGACCGCGTGCGGGTTGGCGGCGAGGAACGCATGGCCGATCGCATGCATCAGATGCGTCTTGCCCTGCCCCGTGTTGCTGTGGAGGAACAGCGGGCTGAACCGGACGGGTCCGGGCTCGGCGAGCACCTTGGCGGCGTTGAACGCGACCTTGTTCGACGCATCGACGACGAAGCGGTCGAACGTATAGCGCGGATCGAGCGGCGGGCGCTCGGGGATGACGGTGTCGTAGGCCGGTACGGGCTGTGCCGCGGGGGCGGGGGCGGGCTTCAGCGACGGGTCGACGCCGAATTTGACCGGGACCTGAGCGGGTTCCACGGCCGCGGCTGCGGTGTCGCGGTCCAGGGTCTCCGCGGGGGTCGGCATCACCAGCAGCACGGGCTTCGGGCCAGGCCTGCGCGTCTCGATCTGGACGGTGCGGACCTGCGGCAGGATCTGCCGGAATTCGAGGGCGAGCCGGTCCGCATAATGGTTGCGGACCCAGTTCGTCATGAAGGCGGACGGCAAGGCGAGGCGGATCGACTCCTCGTCGTCGCTCGGGATCAGCTCGATCGGCTTCAGCCACTGCTCGAACAGGCGCGCGCCGGCAGACTCGCGCAGGGACGAGCGCACGCGATCCCAGGCCTTTTCGGCCTCCGAAGCGTGCACGGTCGATCCTTGCCAATTCGTCACGCGCACACTTCTCCGACCCCGCGCGACAGCCGCGCTGGTGATATAGTCCCGACAGAAAATGATCCCCCGTGACGACCCATAGGGTCGCCCGGCATCTTCGCCCTGTTGCTTGCGCAGTGGTGATTCACGTCCGTGATTCACCGCCGCCGTTCGCTCAGTTATGAAGCGATCGGCGAGTCTAGCAAGGCCCGAGCACGTCACATTTTCGAAATAAAGCGGGTTGACTTGATCAAGCCCCGGAAATGCGTCGATATTTTTATAAGTGGCTGTGTTTGGCCAATTTTTACGATTTCGGAGCCGGTGCGGCATGATCCGGCATCACTCGAATCGCGGGGAATCCGTGGGTTGCGCGCGCGCGCCTTCCGTTCCCTTTGCAGACGCAAAAAACCCGCCGGGAAGATCCCGGCGGGCAATCCGCTCCGGCCATGTCGGGTCGCTTATGCGAGCCCGGTCACGGCCTTGGTCAGACGCGCGAACTTGCGGCTCGCGGTGTTCTTGTGCAGCACGCCCTTGGCGACGCCACGCTGCAGCTCAGGCTGTGCCGCGGCCAGTGCGGTGGTCGCTGCGCCCTTGTCGCCCGAAGCCAGTGCGGCCTCGACCTTCTTGATGAAGGTACGGATACGGCCAACGCGGTTGCCGTTCACTTCCGCGCGACGGTCGTTGCGACGGATACGCTTTTTCGCCTGCGGCGTGTTCGCCATGAAGCCCTCTGGATGTTCGAATGATAAAAAGGGGCGCCGGATTGCTCCTACGCCCTCTCGAAGCGCGGCTCCTACCCACTCCGCACCGAATCGTCAACCGCGTTCCGTCATGCCTTTTGGCAACGCGCACACCAGAAGGTCGAACGCCCGCCCTCCGTCCTGCGGCGGACCAGCGCGCCGCACGAACAGGGCTCGCCCTCGCGACCATAGACGCGCCATTGTTTCGAGAAATAGCCAAGCTCGCCGTCGGGTCGCGCATAGTCGCGCAGACTCGATCCGCCCGCGAGGATCGCGGCGGTCAGCACCGCGCGGATCGCCTCGACCAGCCGTTCGAGTCGCGGCAGCGCGATCCGCCCCGCCGCCCGGCTCGGCGCGATCTTCGCCATGTGCAGCGCCTCGCACACATAGATGTTGCCGAGTCCTGCGACGATCCGCTGGTCGAGCAGCATCGTCTTGATCGACGCCCCCCGCCCTTCGAGCGCCGAAAGGAGATAGGCCGCGGTCAGATCGGGGCCGAGCGGCTCGGGGCCCATGGCGAGGAACGGCGGATACTGCGCGATCGCCTCGCTGGACCAGAGATCGAGAAAGCCGAAGCGTCGCGGGTCGTTGAGCGCGACCGTCCGCCCCGCCGCCGTGCCGATGAGCAGATGGTCGTGCGGCAGGATCGCGCTGGGATCGACCCGCCAGCGTCCCGACATGCCGAGATGGAAGACGAGCGTATCGCCGCGATCGGTGTCGATGAGGCCGTATTTGGCGCGCCGCGACAGCCGCGTGACGGTCGCGCCGGTCATGCGCTGCCGCAGGTCGACGGGAATCGCCTTGCGCAGGTCCGCACGGCGCGGCTCGACCGAGGCCAGGCGCTGGCCGAGGAGCACGGGTTCGAGCCCGCGCACGGTGGTTTCGACTTCGGGAAGTTCTGGCACGTTTTCCAGCTAGGTTGCGTTTGCCCGCGCCACAAGGCGCCGCTAGAGCACGGGGCATGAATGACATCGCGCCCGCCCCCGCTCTCATCCCCGACACCGCCCCGAAGGCCGATACCGTCTCGTTCGGTTATGAGGACATTCCCGCCACCGAGAAGACCGCGCGCGTCGGCGGCGTGTTTTCGAACGTCGCGAGCAAATATGACCTGATGAACGACGCGATGTCGGGCGGCATGCACCGGCTGTGGAAGGACCGCTTCGTCCGCCGCGTGAAGCCGCGCGAAGGCGAGCAGATCCTCGACATGGCGGGCGGCACCGGCGACATCGCGTTCCGCATGGAGCCGTCGGGCGCATCGATCACGGTCGCCGACATCAATCCGCAGATGCTCGAGGTCGGCATGGAACGCGCGCACAAGCGCGGGCTCGACGGGCTGGTCTGGACCGAGGCGAATGCCGAGACGCTGACCTTCCCCGACAGGTTCTTCGACGCGTACACGATCGCGTTCGGGATCCGGAACGTGACCGACATCCCCAAGGCGCTACGCGAGGCCCACCGCGTGCTGCGGCGCGGCGGGCGCTTCTATTGCCTCGAATTCTCGACCACCGTCTGGCCGGGCTTTGCCGAGGTGTACGACGCCTATTCGCACAAGATGGTGCCGAAGCTCGGGCAACTGCTCGCGCAGGATGCCGACAGCTATCGCTATCTGATCGAGTCGATCCGTCGGTTCCCGGACATGCCCAAGTTCAAGGGCATGATCGCGGATGCTGGTTTCGTGCAGACGAAGGTCGAGCCGCTGCTGGGCGGTCTGGTTGCGATTCATTCGGGTTGGAAGATTTAGTGATCACGCGAAGGCGCGAAGGCGCGAAGAGGGGTTCACGCGGAGACGCGGAGACGCGGAGAGTCAGAGCCGCATTCGCGCGACAGCGCATAATCAACTCTTCGCCGATGATGAAAAGCCGCAGTCGCGGCAGGGTGCACACTCTCCGCGCCTCCGCGCCTCCGCGCGAACCAAATTCTTCTCTTCGCGCCTCCGCGCCTTCGCGTGAACAAACCCCTTCTCACGACGCACAAGCCCGATGACCGCCTCGACCACCCATGTCTGGCGGCTCCTCAAATGGGGTCGCATCCTCGCCCGGCACGGCGCGCTGCGCGGGATCGAGCGGGACCCCAATACGCCGGCCGCCGTGCGTCGCCTCGCGCGGATCGCCCGGTTCGGTGCGCGCGTGCCGAAGGTGCCGCGCTATGCCGATGCATTCCAGGCGATCGGCCCCGCCGCGATCAAGCTCGGCCAGACGCTCGCCACCCGCCCAGACCTGGTCGGCGAGGATGCTGCGCAGGATCTGCTGCGGCTGCAGGACCAGCTGTCGCCGGTCCCTTACGAGACGATCGAGGCGGCGATGCTGGCGAGCTTCGGCAAGCCGCTCGAAACGCTGTTCTCGCGGATCGAGCAGGTCCCGGTCGGTGCCGCGTCGATCGCGCAGGTCCACCGCGCGACGACCACCGATGGCCGCCAGGTCGCGGTCAAGGTGCTGCGCCCCGGCGTCGAGGATGATTTCGCGCGGGCGATCGACACCTATAGCTGGGCGGCGGCGCAACTCGAGGCGCTGAGCCCCGAGGCGATGCGTCTGCGCCCGCGCCTGACGATCGAGACGTTCAAGCGCTGGACGCTGCGCGAGTTGAATTTCCGGCGCGAGGCCGCCTCGGCGTCCGAGCTCGCGGACGGCATGACCGCCGAGCCCGATTTCGTCATCCCCGCGATCGACTGGGCACGATCGACCGCCAAGGTCATGACGATCGAGTGGATCAACGGCATCAAGCTGTCGGATCGTCCCGCGCTGGTGGCGGCGGGCTACGACCTGCCCGGCCTCGCGCAGACCTTGGTCCGCGCGTTCCTGCGGCAGGCGATCGCCGACGGGTTCTTCCACGCCGACATGCACCAGGGAAACCTGTTCGCGCTGCCGGGCAACCGGATCGCGGCGATCGATTTCGGCATCATGGGCCGGATCGACCGGCGCGCCCGCGTCTGGCTCGCCGAGATCCTCTACGGGCTGATCACCGGCAACTATAAACGCGTCGCCGAAATCCATTTCGAGGCGGGCTATGTCCCCGCGCACCACGACGTCG
>NZ_JPJC01000261.1:0-3356 GCF_000733135.1 Sphingomonas sp. FUKUSWIS1 | reverse complement strand
AGGCGGGCTATGTCCCCGCGCACCACGACGTCGCCGAATTCGCGACCGCCTTGCGCGCGGTCGGCGAGCCAATGCGCGGGTTGCCGGTCAAGGACATGTCGATCGGCATGATGCTCGACAGCCTGTTCTCGATCACGCGCGATTTCGACATGGTGACGCAGCCGCACCTGCTGCTGCTGCAGAAGACGATGGTGATGGTCGAGGGCGTGGCGACCAGCCTCGATCCCGACATCAACCTGTGGGAGAGCGCGGAGCCGTTCGTGCGCGACTGGATCCGCGGCGAACTCGGCCCCGAGGCGGCGATCGCCGACCGGATCATCGAGGACGTGCGTACGCTGACCCGGCTGCCCGAACTGGTCCGCCGGATCGAGGCGCATTACCCGGCACCCGGCGGCGCACCGCCAACGATGCCGCTACGCGAGATCGAGGTCATCCGGATCGGCGGCGGCTGGCGCTATGGCCTCGTCGCGGTGATCGCGGCGATGGCCGGGGTTGCCGCCACGCTGGTCTTCGGTTGAGCCTGCACGTCGGATGAGGACGCGGCGGGGCGCCCCCCTGTGGCTGGTCGGCCCGAGCCGGTTTGCCGGCATGTCCCGGTCGCAGGCGCGGCTGGGGCTCGCGCTGTTCGCGATGCTGCTGCTCGCATGCCTGACCGCGACCAGCGCGCCCGGACCGCGCCCGAGCGAGGCGCGCATGGCGTCCGCACCGCTGGGCCAAACCGAGCTGCTGCTCTATCAAAGCGTCGTCGCAAACGTGCGCAGCGGCACGCCCTATTATGTCGCGGCGGCAGAGGCGCACCGCGTCGCGCACGCCCCGCTCAAGCCCTATACGACGGTCCGGCTGCCGACGCTGGCGGTGGTGCAGGCCGCGGTGCCGCCGCTGATCGTCACCGCGCTGTTGCCGCTCCTCTGCATTGGCGTGATGGGCGCATGGATCGTCCGGTTACGCCCTGCGATGACCGGGCCGATCCCCGTGGGGATCGCGGGGCTGCTGATCCTGACGGGGCTCTACGTGCATCTCGAGCCGCCGCTGGTCGTGTTCCCCGAAGTCTGGGCGGGGGCTCTGATCGCGCTCTCGCTCGCCTTGCGGCGCCCCGGTGAGTGGATCCCCGCGGTCGCGCTTGGCCTGTCGGCGATGCTGATCCGCGAGACCGCGCTGATCTATGTCGTGATCATGGCGGTGATCGCGTGGATCGAGGGCGAGCGCCGCGAGGCCGCCGCATGGGTCGGCGCGACACTCGTCTTCTTCGTCGCGCTCGCCGCGCATGCGCATGCGGTGACACTCGTCACCGGTCCGCTCGACCGGAGTGCGCAGGGGCTGAGCGGTCTGGAGGGGTTCGGCTTCTATGTGCAGCTCGTGACGCTGTCGTCGGGCCTCGCGCTGCTGCCGGACTGGCTTGCGTCGGTTCTGATCGCGACCGCGCTGTTCGGGTGGCTGGCGTGGCGCGATCCCGCCGCCGTCCGCGCGCTCGCCACGCTGCTGGGCTATGCGGCGGTGATCGCGCTGGGCGTGCGCAGCGACGATTTCCCCTGGGCGCTGATCACCACCCCTGTCCTGCTGGTCGGGATCGTCTTCGCGGTCGATGGCCTGCGCGACATGATCGTCGCGGCGCGCGATACACGACGGATTACGGTGACGCGCGTGATCCGCTAGGACTCGCCGCATGAAGCGTATTCTCCTGATCGTCGGGGGCGGCATCGCCGCCTACAAGGCGAGCGAACTCGTCCGACTCCTGCGCAAGCGCGGCCATGCGGTCCGCTGCGTGCTGACCGAGGCGGGGCAGCATTTCGTCACGCCGATGACGCTCGCCGCACTCAGCGAGGACAAGGTCTACACCACCCTGTGGGACCTGAAGGACGAGGCGGAGATGGGGCATATCCAGCTCAGCCGTCAGGCCGACCTGATCGTCGTCGCGCCCGCGACCGCGGACCTGATCGCGCGGATGGCGGGCGGGCTCGCCAACGATCTTGCGACGACATTGCTGCTCGCGACCGACAAGCCGGTGCTCGCGGCGCCGGCGATGAACGTGCGGATGTGGCTGCACCCCGCGACAATGCGCAACGTCGCGCAGCTGCGCGCGGACGGCATTACTGTCATGGCGCCCGACGAGGGGCCGATGGCGTGCGGTGAATTCGGTCCGGGGCGGCTGCCCGAGCCCGACCGGATCGCCGACGCGATCGATGCCGCACTCGAGGCCCAGCCGCAGCGTCTCGCGGGCCGGCACATCCTCGTCACCGCAGGGCCGACGCACGAGCCGATCGATCCCGTCCGCTATATCGCCAACCGGTCGTCGGGGCGGCAGGGTTTCGCGATCGCAGGCGCGCTGGCGGCACTTGGCGCGCGGGTGACGCTGGTGGCGGGGCCGGTGACGCTGCCGACCCCTGCGGGCACGACGCGGATCGACGTCGAGACCGCGCGCGAGATGGCCGATGCGGTCGACCGCGCGCTGCCCGTCGATGCCGCGATCATGGTCGCGGCGGTCGCCGACTGGCACGTCGACGCCGCGGTGCAGAAGATCAAGAAGGGCGATGCGACGCCGACGCTCGCGCTGTCCGAGAACCCCGACATCCTCGCGACACTCGCGCGCAGCCGGCAGCGCCCCGCGCTGCTGATCGGCTTCGCGGCCGAGACCGAACGCGTCGTCGAGCATGCGACCGCCAAGCGCGCGCGCAAGGACGTCGACTGGATCGTCGCCAACGACGTGTCGGGCGACGTGATGGGCGGCGACAGCAACAGCGTCCACATCGTCACCAAGGACGGCGTCGAGAGCTGGCCGCGGCAGGGCAAGGATGCAGTCGCGGCGCAGCTGGCACGGCGCGTCGCCGATGCGCTGGAACACGCACAGCCGATGCGCTAAACCGCGCCGCATGACGATCCGTATAGACCTCAAGAGATTGCCGCATGGCGATGGCCTCCCCCTGCCCGCCTATGCCACCACGGGTGCCGCGGGCATGGACGTGGTCGCCGCCGAGCCGCTGACGCTCGCACCGGGCGCCCGCGCGGCGGTCGCGACCGGCTTTGCGATCGCGATTCCCGAAGGATACGAGGTGCAGGTGCGGCCGCGCTCGGGGCTGGCGCTCAAGCACGGCGTCACCTGCCTCAACACGCCCGGGACGATCGATTCGGACTATCGCGGCGAGGTGAAGGTCATCCTCGCCAATCTCGGCGATGCCCCCTTCGTAATCGCCCGCGGCGACCGGATCGCGCAGCTCGTTCCCGCAGAAGTTGTGCGCGCGAGCCTCGGCGAGGTCGAGACGCTCGACGACACGGTGCGCGGGCATGGAGGTTTCGGGTCGACCGGACGATGATCGCGCTGCTCTTTCTGGCAGCGTCGCTGGGCGCCGTGCAGGCGCCCG
>NZ_JPJC01000260.1:0-2612 GCF_000733135.1 Sphingomonas sp. FUKUSWIS1 | reverse complement strand
GCAAGACCAAGGGCGAGCGCTGCGAACAGCAACAGCGCCGCCGATGACAGGCGCGATGACGCGGTGATCCGCACGATCAGCCTTCGCGGTGATACGGGTGGTTGGCCAGGATGCTCGTCGCACGGAAGAGCTGTTCGGCGAGCATCGCCCGCGCGAGCAGATGCGGCCAGGTCGCGCGGCCGAAGGAGACCAGCAGGTCGGCCTCGTCGCGCGCGGCATCGTCGAACCCGTCGGCCGCACCGATCATGAACCGCGCCTCGCGCACGCCGTCGTCGCGCCACCGCTCGAGCACGCGCGCGAACGCCATGGACGACAACACGTCGCCCTTTTCGTCGAGCAGGATCCGCCTAGTCTGGTCGCCAACCGGGGGAATCCGCCCCCCCGTGTCGGGCAGCTCGGACACCTTGGTCGGCCAGGCGATCCGCTTCAGATAGCGATCAACGAGTTCGGCTTCGGGCGATCGCCCGATCCGGCCGCGGGCGACGATATGCAGCAGCATCGCCCGCGCACCCGGATCAGTCTTGGTCGGACAGGTCGGCGAACGGAGCGGTCGGTGGCGTCGGCGCATCGCCGAACGCCCACATCCGCTCGAGATTGTAGAAGCTGCGGACTTCGGGGCGGAACAGGTGGACGATGATGTCGGTGGCGTCGATCAGGACCCAGTCCGCGGTCGGCAGCCCCTCGATCTTCACCGGACGCTTGAACTCGGCCTTGATACGCTCGGCCAGCTTCTGTGCCATCGAGGCGACCTGGCGGGTCGAACGGCCGCTGGCGATCACCATGTAATCGGCGATGCTCGTCTTGCCCGCGAGCGGGATCGAGATGGTCTCGACCGCCTGGTCGTCATCGAGCGACGCGAGGATCAGGCGATGCAGCGCCTCAACCTCTTCGGGGTCGGTCGCGCGAGGGGCAGTAGGGGAAGTGGCCAAGTCAGCTCCTGGGTCAGGTTACCGGCCCGGCAACATGCTGGAACCAGTCGGGATTTTCGGCGCGCAGGCCGGTTGCGGAGGTCGGGTCGGGTCGGAAGCGCAACAGCACAAGGGCCGGCAATCTCCACGTCGTCCAGCTCTTCGCATGGTCTGTGCGCCGTTGGAAGCGCCGCAGCCAACCCATCGCGGGGGCCGCGAGGGCGCGCCCGTCATATCCCGGCCGAGCGATTACCGCAATCGGAACCTCGCGGGCGATCGCGCGCCAGTTCTTCCACCGGTGGAAGTCGGCGAGATTGTCCGCACCCATCAGCCAGATGAAGCGGATCTTCGGATGGCGCCGCCTGAGCTTGCGGATCGTGTCGAGCGTGTAGCGGGTGTGGAGCCGGGTCTCGATATCGGTGGCGCGGATCGGCGCGCGCCGCGCCATCCGTCGCGCCGAGGCGAGCCGCGCGGACAGCGGCGCCATGTCGCGCGCCGCCTCTTTCAGCGGATTGCCCGGCGAGACGAGCCACCACGCCTCGTCGAGCGCGAGCGCCTCGATCGCCGACAGCGTGATCGCGCGGTGCCCCCGGTGCGCCGGGTTGAACGATCCGCCGAGAATGCCGACGCGGGTCATGGCGTCACGCGCGACGCCGATCGGCCCGACACCTCACCCGCGCACCTGCCCCGTGCCACGCCCGATCCACTTGTAGGTCGTCAGCCCCTCGAGAGCGACCGGGCCGCGCGCGTGGAGCCGCCCGGTGGCGATGCCGATCTCAGCACCCAGCCCGAATTCGCCGCCATCGGCAAACTGGGTCGAGGCGTTCCACAGCACGATCGCGCTGTCGACCTGCGCGAGAAACCGCTCGGCGACGTCCGCATCGGCCGCGACGATCGCATCGGTATGGTGCGACCCGTGCCGCGCGATATGCGCGACCGCGCCGTCCAGTCCGTCGACGATCGCGACCGCGGCGATCGCGTCGAGATATTCGGTATCCCAGTCCGCCGCGTCCGCCGCCGCGATTTCGGGCACGAGCGCGATCGCAGCCGCATCGCCCCGCACGACACAGCCTGTATCGGCCAGATGGCGGATCAGCGACGCCGCGCCAGCATAGCCGCGGTCGATCAGCAGCGTCTCCATCGCGCCGCAAATGCCGGTCCGGCGCATCTTCGCATCGACCACCACCGCCGCCGCCATCGCGGGGTCCGCGGACGCATCGACATAGACATGGTTGATCCCGTCGAGATGCGCGAGCACCGGCACGCGCGCCTCGGCCTGGACGCGCGCGACCAGGCTCTTGCCGCCGCGCGGGATGATCAGGTCGATCGCGCCGTCTGCCTTGAGCATCGCGCCGACCGCCGCGCGGTCGGTGGTCGGGACCAGCTGCACCGCGTCCGCGGGGACCCCGCCCGCGGCCAAGCCCTCGATCAACGCGGCGTGGATCGCGCGATTGCTCGCCACGGCTTCCGATCCGCCGCGCAGGATCGCGGCATTGCCTGCCATTACGCACAACGCCGCGGCGTCGGCGGTCACGTTCGGCCGGCTTTCATAGATGATCCCGATCACGCCGATCGGTACGCGGACCCGGCTGAGGACGAGGCCATTGGGACGTGCGCGCGAATCCATGATCTGGCCGACCGGATCGGCGAGCGCGGCAACCGCGGCGACGCCGTCCGCCATCGCCGCGATCCGCCCGGGATCGA
>NZ_JPJC01000259.1:56022-59108 GCF_000733135.1 Sphingomonas sp. FUKUSWIS1 | reverse complement strand
CGGGTCGGCCGGTATAGTCTTCGTCAACCGGGTTGCGGGCGACAGCGGCAGCGATTACCCGCAACCCCCATGAGCAGCCAGCCCCCAATCGGTGAAATCCAGTCGGCGGTGCAATCCGCCCCCGGCGTTCCCGTCATTCGCAACGTGAACTGGGAGGGACTTCGTACCCTCTATATCAAGGAGGTGCGCCGGTTCTTCAAGGTCCAGCTGCAGACGGTGTGGGCGCCGGCGATGACGACATTGCTGTTCCTGATCGTTTTCACCATCGCGACGGGCGCCAAACGCCCCGTGCTGGTCGGCGGCGAGACCGTGATGTTCGCCGATTTCATCGCCCCCGGGCTGATCATCAGCCAGGGCATGATGGGCCCGGCCTTCGCCAATGCGAGCTTCTCGCTGCTGGTCGGCAAGATGCAGGGCACGATCGTCGACTACCTTCAGCCGCCGCTGTCGACCGCCGAGCTGCTCGCCGCGCTGGTCGGCGGTGCGGTGACCCGTGCGGTGCTGGTCGGGTGCGTCGTCTGGGCGGCGATGGCGCTGTATCCGGGCGTGCACGTCACGCCGCATGCGCCGCTCGCAATCCTGTGGTTCGGCCTGCTCGGCGCGACCTTCCTCGCGCTGCTCGGCGTGCTGACGTCGATCTGGGCGGACAAGTTCGACCATGCCGCCGCGGTCACCAACTTCGTCGTCGCGCCGCTCTCGCTGCTGTCGGGCACCTTCTATTCGGTTGACACGCTGGCGCCCGCGTTCCGCGCGTTCAGCCACGTCAATCCGTTCTTCTACATCATCTCGGGCTTTCGCTACGGCTTTCTGGGCGTCGCCGATTCGCCGGTGCTCGTCGGCGGCCTCGTCATCCTGGCGATCGACGTCGCGCTCGCCACCCTGTGCTACATGCTGCTGAAGAGCGGCTGGAAACTGAAGAACTAGGCTCATGACAACCGACATTGCCATCGCCCGCAGCGTCGCGCTGCGCCCCATCGCGCGGGTTGCCGACGCGCTCGGCATCCCCGACGACGCGGTCGAGCCCTACGGCCGGTTCAAGGCCAAGATCGCACTCGACTGGCTCGAGGCGCATGGCCGCCGCGAGGGCGCGCGGCGTGGCCGGCTGGTGCTCGTCACCGCGATCAACCCGACGCCCGCGGGCGAGGGCAAGACGACGACCTCGGTCGGGCTGGCCGACGCGCTGAACCTGACGGGGCGCAAGACCGTGCTGGCGCTGCGCGAACCGTCGCTGGGGCCGTGCTTCGGCACCAAGGGCGGGGCGACCGGCGGCGGGCGGGCGCAGGTCGCGCCGATGGAGGACATCAACCTCCATTTCACCGGCGATTTTCACGCGATCACCGCGGCGCACAACCTGCTCGCGGCGATGATCGACAATCATATCCATTGGGGCAACGCGCTGCAGATCGATGTGCGCCGCGTGGTGTGGCGCCGCGTGCTCGACATGAACGACCGCGCGCTGCGCGACATCGTCCAGTCGATCGGCGGAGTTGCCAACGGCTATCCGCGCGAATCGGGGTTCGACATCACCGTCGCCTCCGAGGTCATGGCGATCCTGTGCCTCAGCGAAAATCTCGCGGACATGGAGCGGCGGCTGGGTGACATCGTCGTCGCCTACACGCGCGATCGCAGCCCCATCACCGCGCGCGACCTGAAGGCGGACGGCGCGATGGCGGTCCTGCTGGCCGAGGCGATCAAGCCGAACCTCGTCCAGACGCTCGAGGGCAACCCTGCCTTCCTTCACGGCGGGCCGTTCGCCAATATCGCGCATGGCTGCAACTCGCTGATCGCGACGCGCGCGGCGCTGGCGCTGGGCGACTATGTCGTGACCGAGGCGGGCTTCGGCGCGGATCTGGGCGCGGAGAAGTTCTTCGACATCAAATGCCGCCAGGCGGGGCTGTCCCCCGATGCGGTGGTGATCGTCGCGACGGTCCGCGCGCTCAAGATGAACGGCGGGGTCGCCAAGGCCGATCTGGGCGCGGAGGACGTCGAGGCGGTCCGCCGCGGCGCGGTCAATCTCGTCCGCCATATCGAGAATATCCGCCAGTTCGGCGTCCCCGCGGTCGTCGCGATCAACCATTTCCACACCGACAGCGAGGCCGAGATCGCGGTCGTGCACGAGGCGGCGAGCGCGCACGGCGCCCGCGCGATCCTGTGCCGCCACTGGGCCGAGGGCGGCGCGGGGGCAACCAAGCTCGCCGACGCGGTGGCCGAGCTGTGCGACACGCATGCCGCGAATTTCGCGCCGCTTTATGGCGACGAGCTGTCGCTGTTCGACAAGATCGATACGGTTGCCCGGCGCATCTACCGCGCCGAGCATGCGGTCGCGGAGCCCAGCGTGCTCGCGCAGCTCAAGCGCTGGGAGGATGCCGGCTATGGCCACCTGCCCGTCTGCCTTGCCAAGACGCAGTACAGCTTCTCGAGCGACCCTGCGCTGCTCGGCGCGCCGACCGGGCATATCGTGCCGGTGCGCGAGGTTCGGCTGGCCGCAGGCGCGGGCTTCGTCGTCGCGATCTGCGGCGAGATCATGACGATGCCCGGCCTCCCGCGCGTTCCCGCAGCCGAAGCGATCCGGCTCGATGCGGATGGGCTGATCGAAGGGCTGTTCTAATCTGATCCTCCCCCTGGCGGGGGAGGATCGCTCACTTCTTCTTCGGGCGGCGGTGGCGGAGGCGGCGGAACAGGCCGCGCTTCGCGAAGCTCTCGAACATCTCCTCGGGCCCCTCGGGATCGAGTACCTCATTGTCCGCCAGCCATTCCTCGACCGCGGTCAGGTCGGGCGCCTCATAGGCGCGCAGCGACTTGCCCTGCCCGCGCAGCCGCTCGATCGTCTCGATCAGCGACCCGGTCTCGGCGATCATCGTGGTCACTACCTCGACATCGACCGCGAGATGTTCGGCGATCAGGTCGTTGCGGATCGCGGTGATCCCCGTGCTCGTCGCCTCGTCATGCGCGCGGATCGCGAGGTCGCATTCGGTGTCGAGCCGCAGCGAACGGTTGTTCATGTTCGACGACCCGAGCCGGAAGATCTGGTCGTCCGCGATCAGGATCTTGGCATGGCAATAGATCGCCTCCCCGCCGCTGGTGTA
>NZ_JPJC01000259.1:53747-55885 GCF_000733135.1 Sphingomonas sp. FUKUSWIS1 | reverse complement strand
GCGCGCGCGCGGTGTCCATCGCGATCGGCTCGAGCCACCCCTGCGCAGTCACCGGGTTGATGATCACGATTTCGGGCCCGTCCGCCTCGTCGAGACGGCGCGCGACCGCCTCGGCGATCTTGCGCGACGCGAAATACTGGCTCTCGATATAGAGATGCCGCTTGGCCCCGGCGATCTGCGCGAGGAACAGCGCCTCGCTCTCGTGCACCGGGACCTGATCATCCATCTCGGGTTCGGTCCGCGCGATCGCGACGTCGACATCGCGGAAATGCACGCCGAGCTCGTCGGGCCAGCAGGCCGCGCCAGGGTTCGCCTCGGCGATCGGCACGCCGCCTGCCAGCACCCAGCGGTCGCGGAACAGCTGCCCCAATGCGGTCGCGACGGGGCCTGCGACCGCGCTGATCGCGTCGTGCCACGGCTTGTAGGGACGGCCCGAGGGACGCCGCCGCCGCGCATCGTCATGGCGATGCTCGCGCGTGTCCCAGCGGTCGCCGGTCATGTCGATCCCGCCGCAAAAGGCGAGGCAATCGTCGATGATGACGATCTTCTGGTGATGCGACCCCGCGGTCGGATGATGCCCGTCGAGCTTGGTATGGATGCGCGGATGCCGCATCCACTTCATCATCGTGAACAGGGTCGAGCCGCGGAACAGCGACTTGATCGCACCGGTATCCCAGCGGAGCAGGAAGATCTCGAGCTCGGGCTCGCGTTCGACCAGCCACAGGATGAAGGCGCCGAGCGTCGGCGGTTCGCCGGGGCGGTCGACCCCGGGTTCGAGCTGGATCCGCGCATCGAAATCCCAGCCGATCAGCATGATCCGCCGCTTGGCGTTGAGCATGGCGACGCGCGCCTGGCGGAAATATTCCTCCGCATCGACGATCACGGACATCTGGTCCGCGCGTTCGATACGCCAGCATTCGGTTCCGATCCGCACGTCCAGGTCCCCTTGTCGTCGCCGCTTGCGCCCGGCCGAATTCGTTCAACGCCGTAACGACGCTCTGTTTCCGCGCATCGTCAGAACCTATCTGCGGTGCAGATGGCCGCTTCTCCTACCCCGCCGCCGGTGCAGCGCAAGATCATCCATGTCGACATGGACGCCTTCTATGCCTCGGTCGAACAGCGCGACGACCCGACATTGAAGGGACGGCCGGTCGCGGTGGGTGGTTCGCGCGCGCGCGGGGTGGTCGCTGCCGCGAGCTACGAGGCGCGGACCTTCGGGGTGCACAGCGCGATGCCATCGGTCACCGCGCTCAGGCGCTGCCCCGACCTCGTCTTCGTGCCGCCGCGCTTCGACGTGTACCGTGCGGTGTCCGACCACATCCGCGCGATCTTCGCGTACTTCACCCCGCTCGTCGAACCGCTGTCGCTCGACGAGGCGTATCTCGACGTTACCGCCGATATCCGCGGGGTCGGATCGGCGCAGGCGATCGCCGAGGAGATCCGTGCGCGGATCAAGGCCGATACCGGGCTGACCGCCTCCGCCGGGGTCAGCTACAACAAGTTCATCGCCAAGCTGGCGTCGGACCAGAACAAGCCCGACGGGATCTGCGTCATCACGCCGAAACGCGGGGCTGCGTTCGTCGCGTCATTGCCGGTCAAGCGGTTCCACGGCGTCGGCCCGGTCACCGCCAAGCGCATGGAACAGCTCGGCATCCTGACCGGCGCGGATCTGCTCGAACGCCCGCTGGCGTTCCTTCAGGCGCATTTCGGCAGCTATGCGGACTATCTTTACGGGGCAGCACGCGGGATCGATCACCGCCCGGTGCGCGTCAACCGTGCCGCCAAGTCGGTCGGGGCGGAGCGGACGTTCGAGACCAACCTGAGCGACCCGGCGGCGCTGCGCGAGGCGTTGCACCGCGTCGCCGATGCGGCGTGGGTGCGGATCGAGCGGCACGACACGCGCGGGCGGACGGTCACGCTCAAACTGCGTCATGCCGATTTCCGGACGATCACGCGTGCCCGCTCGTCGAGCGCCGCGGTGGTCGACAAGGCTGCGTTCGTCACCGCCGGACTGGACCTGCTGATGGCACAGCTTCCGGTCCCGCAGGGCGTCCGGCTGCTCGGCCTGACGCTGTCGGGGCTGGTCGGTGACGAGCCGGACGACGCACAGCCCGTCCTGCTCTGACCCACCGCTCGCT
>NZ_JPJC01000259.1:51411-53620 GCF_000733135.1 Sphingomonas sp. FUKUSWIS1 | reverse complement strand
GGCGGGATCCCCGCCGAGACCGCGTGCTTCCGCCATGGTCCGGGCGATCGCAGCAGGCACCGGGTGCGAGAAGAAGAAGCCCTGGAGATGGCTGGCCCCCGCCAGGCGCAAGGCCTGGACCTGCGCCTCGGTCTCGACGCCCTCGGCGATGACCCCGATGCCGAGTGCGCGGCCCAGACTGATGATCGAATGGACGATCGCCGCGCTTTCGCGCTCGCGGCCCATCCCCTCGATGAAGCTGCGGTCGATCTTCAGGCAGTCGAGCGCGAAGGTGCGGATGTTGTGCAGGCTCGAATAGCCCGTCCCGAAATCGTCGAGCGCGATGCGGAACCCCATGCGGCGCAACGCGCCCAGCGTCTCTGCCGCACGCTCGGCATCGTCGAAGATCGCGGTCTCGGTGATCTCGATCTGCAACCGGCTGGGATCGACCCCGGCACGGCGGACGCTCTCGCTGACATAGTCAACGAAATGGTGGCGCCGGAACTGTCGCGGGCTGAAATTGACCGAGACATACTGACCCGGCCACTGCGTCAGGACCGCGAGCGCATTGCGCAGCACCCAGTCGCCCAGGTCGTGAATGAGGTTCGATTCCTCCGCGATCGGCATGAACAGGCCCGGGCTGATCGGGCCGTAAGCCATCGTGTTCCAGCGCAGCAGCGCCTCGAACCCGACCACCTCGATCGATTCGCGCGACACGATCGGCTGGAACACCAGGCTGAGCTCGTTGTTCGCGATCGCTTCGCCAAGCCCGCTTTCGACCCGCCGGCGAAAGCGGATATCCTCGTCCATGCTCTCGTCGAACACGCGCGCCATGCGTCGACCGCTTCTTTTGGCATCGTTCAGCGCAAGGTCGGCCCGCCGCATGACGTCGACCGGGTCGCTGCCCTGCCCGCCATGCGTCACGACCAGCCCGGCCGAGGCGCCGCCCTGGACGGAACTGCCAAAGACCTGGAGGCTGACCGAACAGGCCGCGATCATCCGTTCGCAGGCGAGCAGGGCGCTGGTCTCGTCCGCAGTGCTGAACAACACGCCGAATTCGTCGCCGCCGAGCCGCGCGACCAGCGCGCCGTCGGGCGAGGACCGGCCGAGGATCGCGCAGATCTCGCGGATCAGCGCGTCGCCGGCAAGATGCCCCAGCGTGTCGTTGACCAGCTTGAACCGGTCGAGATCGATCATCACCGTCGCGAACCACCCGTCCGCGCGGGTGCGTTCGGCAAGCGCGCGGAGGAACGCCAGCCGATTGGGCGCGTCGGTCAGCGAATCATGCGTCGCCAGATGGATCGCACGGCTTTCATTGGCCGCCAGCTCAGCAGCCCGGACCTCGAGCTGCGCCACCTGCCGCACGAGCGCTGCACGCACCGCGTTGCAGTCATGGTCGAACTGCCAGCGCTGCGTCAGTGCCAGCGCGGTCTGGCGCAACTCGGCGCCGACGAACGGCTTGGCGATATGGAAGACCTTGTCGACCGGCCCGGCCACTTTGGCGATCCCGGCGAGCGAGGCACCGTCGAGCGCGGTGACGATCACGAAATTGATGTCGGGGTCCAGTTCACGGATCCGGCGCGCCGTCTCGCAGACGTCGAGCCCCGACGCCATCTGCAGATCGAGGAAGGCGACCGCGAACGGCGCGGGCTCGGCGATGGCGGATTCGACCGCGGCGATCGCGTCGATGCCGGTCCCGACGGAGGTTATCGAAAATGCGTCGGCCTGCGGGTCAGCCGCCGCTGGTTCCGTCCCGAGAATCGCACGGGCGTAGTCGTCATGAACTCCGGGTTCGTCGTCGACAATCAGAATACGCATCGGACACCGTTCCTCGCGATACCTGACCCCGCCCGTATAAGCGGTTTTCCAGGCCCTATCGCGCGGCCCGGTGGGTAGGCATCTGTAATTAATATGACATGAAGGCCGAGCTTCCCGACCCTCCGACCGAGTCACCAAGCGCTTGGCCACCAAGGATAATCGCGCCGAGCGGGCCGGCATTGCCACCGAGTGCCGGCGGTACGACGAACGTATCGACCAGCGTCGGCTCGGGCAATGCGATATACCCCCCGAGACTGCGCGTCAGCGCGGCACGGACCCGCGGAAACAGGTGACCGGCGCCCATCACGCCGCCACCGATGACGATCCTGCGCGGAATCCCGGTGAGCACGAGCGTGTGGCACAACTGGCCAAGCGCCTCCGCGACGCCTGTCCAGACCGGATGATCGGCGGG
>NZ_JPJC01000259.1:43210-51330 GCF_000733135.1 Sphingomonas sp. FUKUSWIS1 | reverse complement strand
GGCGGGATGGCCGAGCCGCGCGGCAATCGCCGGCCCCGACACGAGCCCCTCGAGGCAGGCGCCGTGAAACGGGCAACTGCCGATCCAGTCGTCGCCCGGCGTTCGGACCGGCCGGATATGCCCGAGTTCCGAATGCATCAGGCCGTCGACCGGTCGATGCCCCGCGATCAACCCTGCGCCGACCCCGGTGCCGACCGTCACATAGGCGATGTCCGCCAGGCCCTGCGCCGCACCCCAGCGCGCCTCGGCCAGCGCCGCGCCGACGACGTCGGTATGGAAGCCGGTCGGCACCGCATATCGACGCTGCAGGCGCCCGGCGACGTCGGTCCCCGCCCAACCGGGCTTGGGCGTCGAGGTGATATGGCCGTAATCACCGCCGCGCCGGTCAATCCCGACCGGGCCGAAGCTTGCGATCCCGATTGCGACGAAACCGGTCCAGCGGTCGAGCACGGCTTCGATCGCGGCAAGCGTCTCATCGGGGCGAGTTGTCGGAATTCGTACGATTTCCTCGATCGCATCGGGCCCTCGCGCCAGGATACAGATGCACTTGGTCCCGCCAAGTTCGATCCCGGCCACCAATGGTATTTCGCTCATCCCTGTCCCCAAACCAATGCTTTGGCTGCAGCAATTCGTCCGGCGGGGCAGATCCGTCAAGTTGCTGTAATTTACTCCATGTTAACAACATAAGTCTATCGCGCAAGTCGACTCGTTGCGCATAATGCTGGCGACTGGAGCATAGAAATGCGGGCGTATGAAGAGGCGGCACGGCTTGATGCATTGCGCCAATTGCGCCTGCTCGACACCAGCGCCAGCGAAAGCTTCGATCGCATCACCCGGATGGCGGGCCAGATCTTCGGGCTGCCGATCGCCGCAATCTCGCTGACCGATAGCGACCGGCAATGGTTCAAGTCACGCGTCGGGATCACGCACGACCACATCGCGCGGGCCAAGGCCCCGTGCGCGGAGGTCGCCGAGACAACGCAGGGTCTGGTGATACCCGATCTGGCCGCCGACGGCTTCTATGCCAACAGCCCGCTCGCGCAGTCCGGCATCCGTTTCTATGCGGGTGCGCCGCTGATCACGCGGGAGGGCCATGGGCTCGGGTCGCTCTGCGTGCTGGGCGCCGAACCCCGAACCGCCTCGCCCGAGGAGCTTGCCGCGCTGACCGACCTTGCGGCGATGGTCATGGCGCAGATCGACCTCCAGCATGCGGTCGGGCGGGTCGATCCGGTCAGCGCGCTACCCAACCGCTTCCGGTTTCTGGAAGATCTCGACGATCTCGCGCGTGACACGCCCGGCGAGCAGCGCTTCGTCGTGCTGCTCGACCTCGCGCGCGCCGACCAGCTGAATGCGCTGATCCGGGTGATGGGCGCCGGCTATATCGAAACGCTGGTCAAGGAATCAGCGCGTACCTTGCGCGAGCAACTGGGGCCTGCGCGCACGCTCTATCACGTTGCCGCGACCCAGTTTGCGTTCCTGTCGTTACCCGGCGCAACGATGCCCGGCTATCTCGACGTGGTGAGCGCCGGGCTCGCGGTCAGTGCCGCGGGCTCGATCGCGCGGTTCGTGACGACGATGGCGGCCGGGATCGTCCCCGTGACGCTGGGAGCGATCCGGTCGCAGGAAATCCTGCGCGCCGCGCACAGCGCCGCACAGGATGCGCAGGCCAAGGACAGCCTGATCAGCGTCTATGCGACGTCGAACGATTCCGAATACCGGCGCAATATCGTGCTGCTCAGCGCGTTCGGCACAGCGCTGGAGGACGGCGCGTCGCTCCGCCTGGTCTATCAGCCGCGGATCGACCTCGGATCACGTCGCTGCGTCGGGGCGGAAGCGTTGCTGCGCTGGAACGACCCGACGCTGGGCGACGTATCGCCCGCGGAGTTCATCCCGATCGTCGAACGGACCACGCTGGCCAAGCCGACCACCGCATTCGTCCTCGACACCGCCCTGCGTCAGCTGGCGGCGTGGCAGGCGTGTGGCGTCTCGCTGCCTCTGTCGATCAACATCTCGGCGACCAATCTCGACGAGGACGGACTCGTCGCGGCAATCGCCGCGGCGCTCGACGCGCACAATGTCGCGCCCGACATGCTCGAGGTCGAGGTGACCGAAAGCGCGATGATGGAGAATTCGGCGCAGTCGCTCGCCAGGCTCGAGGCGCTGGCGGCGACCGGGGTCCGCGTTGCGATCGACGATTTCGGGACCGGCCACAGCAGCCTGGCCTATCTCCAGACGCTGCCCGCGAGCGTGGTCAAGATCGACAAGTCGTTCGTCGACCCGCTCGACACCGACGACGCCCGCAGCCGGACGGTGATCGCGACGATGATCTCGCTGTCGAAGAAGCTCGGTTTCCGCGTGGTGGCCGAGGGCGTGGAGACCGTCGGCGCCGTCGACACGCTGACGCGGATGGCGTGCGACGAGGCACAGGGCTATGTCTTCGCCCGCCCGCTCGAAGCGCAGGACGTCCTGCCCTGGATCGCGCGGTTCAACGGCGACGACCAGATGCCGCCATTGCCCCACCGCGAGGCGGCCTGAGCCCCGGCGCCCTTATTCGACGGTGACCGACTTCGCCAGGTTGCGCGGCTGATCGACGTCGGTCCCCTTGAGCACCGCGACGTGATAGGCGAGCAGCTGGACCGGCACCGCATAGACCAGAGGCGCGATCAGCGGGTGGACCTTGGGCATGGTGATCGTTGCCATGCAGCCCTCGCCCGCCGCCTGGATGCCGTCATAGTCGCTGATCAGCACGACCTTGCCGCCGCGCGCCATCACCTCCTGCATGTTGCTGACGGTCTTGTCGAACAACGGCCCCGACGGTGCGATGACGATGACAGGGACATGCTCGTCGATCAGCGCGATCGGCCCGTGCTTCATCTCGCCCGCGGCATAGCCCTCGGCATGGATATAGCTGATTTCCTTCAGCTTCAGCGCGCCCTCCAGCGCGAGCGGATAATCCGTGCCCCTGCCGAGATACAGCACGTCGCGCGCGCCGGCGACGGTGTGCGCCATCGCCTCGATCGCCTCATCATACGCCAGCGCGCCGTTAAGCGCGGCGGGCGCCTCGGCGAGGTGGCGGACGATCTCGCGCTCCTGCTCGCGGGTCAGCAGGCCCTTCGCGCGCGCCAGATTGGCCGCGAGCGCGGCGAGCACCGCAAGCTGGCAGGTAAACGCCTTGGTCGAGGCGACGCCGATCTCGGGGCCGGCATGCGTCGGCAGCAACAGGTCCGCCTCGCGCGCCATGCTGCTGGTCGGCACGTTGACGACGACCGCGATCTTCTGCCCTTCGGCCTTGGCATGGCGGAGCGCGGCCAGCGTGTCCGCGGTCTCGCCCGACTGCGAGATGAACAGCGCGAGGCCGCCCTCCTCCATCACCGGCGCGCGGTAGCGGAACTCGGACGCGACATCGAGGTCGACGGGGACGCGCGCGAACTGCTCGAACCAGTATTTGGCGACCATGCCCGCATAGAAGCTCGTTCCGCACGCGACGATCGTGACGCGCTTGATGGTCGACAGGTCGAATTCGGGGATCGGCAGCGAGACCTCGCCCTCCATCCGCTTCAGATACGAACGCAGCGTCTGCGCGACGACGATCGGCTGCTCGTAGATCTCCTTGAGCATGTAATGCTTGTGATTGCCCTTCGAGATCACCTCGCCGGTGATCCCCGACAGTGTGATCGCGCGCTCGACGGGCGCGTTGTCGCGGTCATAGACCTGCGCACCGTCGCGCGTCAGCACGACCCAGTCGCCCTCGTCGAGATAGGCGATACGCTGAGTCAACGGCGCGAGCGCGAGAGCATCCGAGCCGAGGAACATCTCGCCCTCGCCGTGGCCGACGACCAGCGGCGAGCCGAGCCGCGCGCCGATCAGCAGGTCGGGATGCTGGCGGAAGAGGATCGCTAATGCGAACGCGCCGTGCAGCCGCGGCAGGATCTCGCGCACCGCCGAGATCGGATCACTGCCGGCCTCGATCTTCTCGCTGATCAGGTGCGCGACGACTTCGGTGTCGGTCTCGCTGGTGAAGGTCCGGCCGCGCGCGATCAGTTCGTCGCGCAGCGGTTTGAAATTCTCGATGATGCCGTTGTGGACGACCGCGACCTCGCCGGTGGCGTGCGGATGCGCGTTGTTGGTGGTCGGTCCGCCATGCGTCGCCCAGCGCGTGTGCGCGATCCCGGTCCTGCCCGGCAGCGGATGCGCGGCGAGCTCGTTCGCCAGGTTGACCAGCTTGCCCGATGCGCGCCGGCGCTCGATCGCGCCGTCATGATCGGTCGCGATGCCAGCCGAGTCATAGCCGCGATATTCGAGCCGCTTGAGACCGTCGAGCAACCGCTCGGCGACCGCATCATTGCTCAGGATTCCCACGATGCCACACATGCTATCTATCCATTCGTCTTGTCGGGCGAGGCGTGCGACACGCTCCGCATGATCCTGGTCAGGTCGGGAACCGCGTGCGATCGGTCGCGCGGAGCGTCACCGACGAGCGGCTTTGCGGGCCACCATCATTTCGCGGAATCGCGCTGCCCAGCCGGGCTTGTCGACCTGGGGCGGACGGACGAGCGCGAGTGCGTCGGCGTCGACGTCGCGCGTGAGCACCGACCCCGCCGCGACGATCGCGCCGCTGCCGACGCTCACCGGCGCAACCAGCGCGGAATTCGAGCCGATGAACGCGTCCTCGCCGACGACGGTACGATATTTGAAATAGCCGTCGTAATTGCAGGTGATCGTGCCCGCGCCGATGTTCGCGCGCGCGCCGATTTCGGCATCGCCGATATAGCTCAGATGATTGACCTTCGCGCCGACGCCAATCGTCGCCTTCTTTACTTCGACGAAATTGCCGACGCGTGATCCGGCGCCGAGATCCGCGCCGGGCCGCAGGCGCGCGAACGGGCCGACATCCGCCTTTTCGCCGATCACCGCACCCTCGACATGGCTGAAGGCACGGATGACCGCACCATCCGCGACGCGAACGCCCGGGCCGAACACGACATTGGGCTCGATCGTCACGTCACGCCCGAGCAGCGTATCGTGCGCGAACCAGACCGTATCGGGCGCGATCAGCGTCGCGCCGTCCGCCATGGCGGCGGCACGGCGCGTCGCCTGCCAGGCCGCCTCAACCGCGGCGAGCTCGCCGCGGCTGTTGACGCCCGCCACCTCGCCTTCGCCCGTCTCGATCACCGCCGAGGCCCGGCCGTCGGCGGCGGCGAGCATGACGATGTCGGGCAGATAATATTCGCCCGCCGCATTGTCGTTGCCGACGCGCGCGAGCAACGCGAACAGGTCGCGCGAATGGACCGCCATCAGCCCCGAATTGCACAATGTCTCGGCACGCTCGGCGTCGGAGGCGTCCTTATATTCGACCATCCGGTCGATCCGGCCGGCGGCATCGGCGATGACGCGACCATAGGCACCGGGATCGGCGGGGCGGAAGCCGAGCACGACCGCCGCGGGCGCATCGTCGCCATGCAACCGGTCGATCATCCGCTGCATCGTCGCGGCGGTGACGAGTGGCACGTCGCCATAGAGGATCAGCACATCGCCCTCGAACCCGGCCAGCGCGTCGCGCGCCTGCGCCACGGCGTGGCCGGTGCCGAGCTGTTCGGCCTGCAGCGCGGTGGCGATCCCCAGCGGGGCGACCGCACGCTCGACCTGCTCGCGCCCGGCACCCGTCACCACGACGGTGCGCGCCGGGTGCAGCGTCGCCGCGCTCGCGACCAGATGGTGCAGCATCGGCCGCCCCGCGATCGGGTGCAGCACCTTGTGCAGGTCGGACTTCATCCGGGTGCCCTTGCCGGCCGCCAGGATGATCACCGCGATGGACTGGTCGTGCATATGCGTCGTCATGGAAGGACCGCTGCCACGAAAGCCTTGCCAATTCCATAGCCGCGCTGGCAGGCATCACGGCGATGACGTATTTTTCATTCGATATCGTCGGGTTCGACCTTGACGGCACCCTGCTCGACACCAGCGGCGACCTGACCGCGGCGGTCAATCATGCACTCGCGCTTGCGAACCGGCCGGCGCTGAGCGTCGAACAGGTCAAGCCGATGATCGGCGGCGGCGCGCGGCACATGCTGAAACAAGGGCTGACCGCGACCGGCGGCTATGACGAGGCGATGCTCGACCGGCTGCACGCCGCGCTGCTCGCCTATTACGAGGCGCATATCTGTGTGCTGACGCGGCCCTATCCCGGGGTGATCGAGGCGCTCGACGCGCTGGCGGCACGCGGTGTCACGATCGGGATCGTCACCAACAAGATCGAACGATTCGCGCGCACCGTGCTCGACGAACTCGGCCTGACCGACCGGTTCGCCTGCATCCTCGGCGGCGACACCATGGCGGAGGGCAAGCCGTCGCCGATGCCGATCCACGAAATGGTGCGCCAGTGCGCCGTGGTGGCGGACGCGAAGCGCGCCGGGGCGCAAGGTGCCGCCCCCCGCGCGGCGTTCGTCGGCGATTCGATCTTCGATATCCAGGCGGGACAGGCGGCAGGGTTGCCGACGATCGCGTGCAGCTTCGGCTTTCTGATGCAGCCGGTCGACGAGCTTGGGGCAGAGGCGGTGATCGACGGATTCGATGCGCTGATCCCCGCGCTCGACGACCTCGCCCGGCGCACCGCAGCGTGAACGGCCGCGACCGCGACCTGACCGGGTTCTTCAAGATCGCGCTGGCGCTGGCGATCCTCTTCGCCGTGACGATGGCACTCCTCCCCAAGCCGCCGCACCTGCCGATCGACCAGTTCGGCGACACGTTTAAGCACATGCTGGCCTTCGCGACGCTCGCCGCGCTGGCGTCGTTCGCCTATCCCGCTGCGCGCGGACGCAAGGTGCTCGAACGCCTGTCCTTCCTCGGCGCGATGGTCGAGGTGGCGCAGTCGATCCCGTCGCTGCACCGCGACTGCGACATTCGCGACTGGATCGCCGACACGATCGCGATCGCCGTCGTCGTCGCCATCATCGCGATGGTGCGGCGGACACGGCCGCCGCGGCTGCGCACGCTGCACTGATCCCCCGCGCGGGCGCTCAGGCCTTGCGCCACTTCGTCCACAGATGGCGCGTGAGCATCGCCGGTGGCATCCGCAGCGCGTGCGACCGGACGTAGAAGGCCAGCCGCGTGACCGGGCGGGTCGGCCGCCCCCAGCCGTCGCGCGCGGTCAGCCGCCGCACATAGAGGCGGTCGCTGCCCGCCAGCCGGCCCCCGGCGAAAACGCTGTCGACGAGGCGCAGCGCGCGCGAGACGGGACGGCGCAGACCATGCCGCGCCGCCTCCTCTGCAAGCCCCTCGGTGCCGAATTCCTCGACCAGACAGCGAATGTCCCACAAATTGCGCAGGCCGCCCGCCAGGTCGCCGTCCGCGAACAGATGCGCGGCGGCATGGACGATCATGCCATTGGGCGACAGCGTGCGCAGGCCGTTGCCGAGCGGCACGCTGTCCGCGATCAGGCGCGCAGGATCGGGCGTGACCCGCGCGGTGAGCGGCAGGATCGTGTGATGGACGTCGATCATTCGGTCGCGCTCGCGGTGAATCAGCGGCGGCAGCTCGTGCATCCAGCGCCGGTAATAGGCGTCGTCATACGGATCGGGCTTCACCCATTCCCACCCCGCGCCGAGCACCGCCGCCTCGACCCGGTCGAGCGCCGCCCGCGGCACGAGGATGTCGAGATCGCCGATCGACCGGCCCTGCCCCGCCATCAGTCCCGCTGCGGCATAGGCCGTCCCCTTGAGGAGCACGACCGGGCAGCCGAGCGGTGCGAGTGCGCGCCGCGCCATCTCCGCCTCCCACAGTGCCGCGCGGCGACCCTGTTCCGCGGCGGCGCGTGCATCGCCGAGGATCGCTTCGACCGCGCGCGGCAGCGGCAGGCCATCGAGACGCAGCGCCAGCGTCCCGATCAGCTGTTCGGCCCGGGCGATCGTCAGAAGGCTGGTCCAGCCTTCCGCGTCGAGCGCCATGACGCGTCCCGGATCGGCGAGCGCACCGGCGAGCAGGCTTGCGTCCGCCACCACGGTATGCGGGAGGTCTGTCACAGCGCCGCGCATAACGCCTCGACCTGCGCGACCCCGCTGGCACCGTCGGGATAGTCGATCGCGACCGCGGGGATCTGCGCGATCAGGCGGGTCATCGCGGTG
>NZ_JPJC01000259.1:41448-43071 GCF_000733135.1 Sphingomonas sp. FUKUSWIS1 | reverse complement strand
CCTCGGCGGGCGGCACCGGCCGGACCGCCGCCGCATCGCCGTAGCGGGGAAACAGCAGCAAGGCGGGGGTCGCCGGCTGGTCCATCGCGGCGATCGCGCGTGCGTCGGGGACCATGTGGCGGATATCGCCCTTCGGAGTCGCCGCCATCAGCGGCCCCATCCGCGCGTCTGGCCAGGCCGCCTCGGCCGCCGGGATCGCCGCATTCTTCAGGCTGATCAGTCGCGGAAAGGCGTGAAGCAGCCCGGTCGCGGGGTCGAGCAACGCGAACTCATCGCCCATGAACCGCCAGCCCCGCGCCGCAAGCAGCGTCGCCAGAGTCGATTTGCCCGCACCCGACACCCCGGTCATCAGCACCGCCCGGCCATCGCGTTCGACCGCAGAGGCATGGAGCAACAGGTGGCGGCGTGCGCCGAGCGCCATCTGGAGGTTCATCGCCATTTCGGCGGCCAGCAGCCCGTGCCGCAGCGGCAGCGGCGCGGCCTCGGGCAGCATGTAATCGCCGCCGATCTCGACCGACGGGCGAAGCCACCGCCGCCAGGGTCGACGTGCAAAGAGACGGACGGTGT
Source organism: Sphingomonas sp. FUKUSWIS1 (assembly GCF_000733135.1). Classification (NCBI taxonomy): domain Bacteria; kingdom Pseudomonadati; phylum Pseudomonadota; class Alphaproteobacteria; order Sphingomonadales; family Sphingomonadaceae; genus Sphingomonas; species Sphingomonas sp. FUKUSWIS1. Next base: position 42,504 of record NZ_JPJC01000259.1, on the reverse strand, counting down.
AATCCGCCACCCCGTCCTGCGGCGCGGGATAATCGCGGTAGAGACTGCGCAGCTGGTCGATCGGCGCGCGCCAGTCCGATCCGATCCGGAATCCGATCGGACCGATGCGCAGCGCGAAGGCGTGTCTCACGACGTTGCGACAAGCCCGGCGGCGACCAGCTCGTCGAGCCGCGCCGCCAGCGCCGAAGCTGTGGCGTCGGCGAGATCATAGTCACCCGCCAGCCGGTCGAGCAGCGCCTCCAGCAACAGCCCGGCCTCGCCGAGGATCGCCAGGATCTGCGGCGCGGGTTCGGTCAGCAGGTGAGTCATGCCCGATCGCCGGTGATAGACCGCGGTGAACGCGTCGAGCGGGGCGAGGACCAGCCCGCCGGGCGGGTCGGCGCGGTAGATCGGCCCCGGTGCGGCGTCGTCCACGGCCTCAGCCGCGCGGCATCTGCAACGAGGCGAAGCAGGTGAAGCCGCCCTGGCCGCGCTGCAACCGGCGGATGTAATTTACATAGGCACGGCTGCGTTCGGAATCGGTGCCGGGCAGCTGGCCGCCGCTGTTGAGCACGCGCCGGACCTCCTCGCCCTTGAACGGCCGGCTGGCGCCCGCGAAAGCGCCCTTGGTCCCCGATGGCACGATTTTGCCCTGCGCATCGATGAAGCTGCCCGCGCGGCCCGCATCGGGCACCGGAATGTCGCAATTGAGCACCGATCCCGCGGTCTGCGCCAGCGCCGGACGGATCGACACGACCGCAGCGGCACCGACCGCGCCGAGCGTCAGGACGCGGCGGCGCGACGGCGTCGTCTCGATCGGATCGGTGTCGGGGCGCGTGTCGTCGCTCATCGGGTCTCCGCTAGCATCATGCCCTTTCACAATCATGAACCTCGCGCAAGCAACCGGGCTTTGCAGGGGGCGATGGGGCCGGCGCTGTGCCGCTGCGGGACGGGCTGGCGCGCGGGGCAGCGAATGGCCTAGACACGCGCGCATGTTGACCGGATTTGGACTGCGCACCTTTTGGGCGATCATTGTGGCCGGCGGTGCCGCAATCGCGGTATTCGCGATCGGCACGT